>JAXISU010000117.1:0-5773 GCA_034680425.1 Cyclobacterium sp. | reverse complement strand
TCAAATTCCACGCGTCATTGCCAAATTCAAGGAAGAAGACCGCGTGATTACCAACACCCCAATCACCTTGGGTCCAGGTGTACTCTTCTTAACCGTAGAAGGTGGGGAATGGGAAGAGTTTTACCAAAATGCCGTTCTTGAACTTAAAGGCACCGAAGACAGTGTCCTTACCCTAAATCAAGAATATTTCTCTCGAGGTCAAACCAAAAAACAGGCACAAGAAAATATCAAAAAGATCGCTTATTCCTATGCCGTAAAAGACTCCGTCATCACTTTTGAACGAGGATTTGATCTAAAAACCTTGGGTGCTTTTAGAGATCAAAAACTAAATCTAAGCCTGGCGATTCCTTACAACAAACCATTTATTATGGACGATAGCTTATTGAACATCCTAGAAAATACGCTGTATAAAAATGGATACGATAGGGAAGATGTCCGTCCAGAAGCAATCTGGGTTTTCAACGAATCAGGCCTTACCTGCCTCACCTGCCCAGAAAAAAAGGGAGAGCGACGCGATTGGGATTCCTTTGAATCCGAAAAAGCCCAGCTGGACTCTATAACTAAGATCCAACAGGATAGCCTAAGCCGCGCCAAACTCAAGGATACCTATTTCTTGAAGGAAAATTAAGGAGCTACTTAAAGTTTAGATTAAGGTTGATTTAGGTGGTCCCGTCCCGCACTTGCGGGACGGGATCACTTTTTTTTTGTACCTTCTAAAAAAACACAAAACCATGGATGTCATTGCCAAATTTTTAGGGGGCTCCGGTGTGGTCACCGGATCCAAATACCTGATTGACCTAGGAGATTTTGAGTTTCTAGTCGATTGTGGATTGTTTCAAGGTGGACGAAAACTTCGCGAGCTCAACTGGGATAAATTTCCCATGCCGCTAGAAGACTTGGAAGCAGTAGTCCTTACTCATGCGCACTTGGATCACATCGGCTACCTACCCCGATTGGTTCAGCAAGGATTCTCAGGTCCAATCTACTGCACGGAAGCCACCGCTTCCCTAGCCAAAATCTTACTCCTCGACTCCGGCAAATTGCAGGAGGAAGAAGCTGAATACGCCCGCAAAAAAGGCTATTCCCGTCACGAGGACCCTCAGCCCCTGTACACCAAAGCTGATGCCGAAGCGGTATTCCCCCTATTTGTTCCCAAGCCCTTCGAACGCCCTTTTTCAATACACCCCGCCGTCACAGTAACCTTCTTCCATGCAGGACACATTCTTGGAGCATCTATCGTTAAATTCCTGATCCAGGGAGAACGGGAAACCAAAAGACTAGTATTTTCTGGCGACTTGGGGCGCTACAAAGACCCGCTGCTTTTTCCCCCTGCCTGTATCCCAAAAGCAGATGTCTTGTGGATCGAATCCACTTATGGGGACCGCAAATCGGCCAACTCCAAACCAGAAGAAGAACTCGCTCGGGCCATCCGAGAAACCTTTGACCGGGGAGGTCTTATCATCATCCCTGCCTTTGCCGTAGGCCGAACCCAACTCCTGCTCTACCACCTCTACCAATTGATGGAAAAGGGAAAAATTCCAAAAGTCCCCATCTTTACCGATAGTCCCATGGCGATTGATGCCACCCAGATGTACTTGGATTACAGAAATGACCATCGTCTGAGTGCCATGCTATTGGAAGACGAACACGCCTTCAAGCACCCGCACCTGCATTACTTTCAGAAAAAGGAGGAATCCATGTCGCTGAACACCTACTCCGGAAAAGCGATCATCATTTCAGCCAGCGGGATGGCTACCGGTGGACGAATCCTGCATCACCTCTACCACCACCTCCCTCATGAAAAAAACGGGGTCGTCATCGTGGGTTACCAAGCTCAAGAAACTCGTGGCAGACGTCTGCTGGATGGAGATCAGAGCATCCGAATCTATGGAGAGGAAGTTCCTGTACGGGCCAAGGTGTACCCTATCGAAGGCCTTTCTGCGCATGCAGACCAGGAGGAACTCATGGACTGGGCCGAAGGATTTACCGAGAAACCCAAATTCACCTTTGTGGTGCACGGGGAACCAAAAAGCGCGGAAGCCCTTGCCTACAAACTCAAGGAGGAACTGGGCTGGCACACCATTCTTCCCAACTACCTGGAATCCTTCGTTTTATTTGAAGGGATTTAATGCCAAATCAAAAAAAAGAGCCTTGAAAACTAAGTCTTCAAGGCTCTTTCACTAATTAATTTATTCTTAATCGGCTTTCTCTTTTTTGGTTACCGATAGCGAAAGCTCCGTGGCTTCCTCCACATAATCGGCCGTGATCACATCCCCTTCAGATAGGTCTCCTTTCAAGATTTCTTCCGCAATCGCGTCTTCCAAATACTTCTGGATGGCTCGATTCAAAGGTCTTGCTCCATACTGCTGGTCATAACCTTTGTTGGCCAAGAAATCTTTCGCCTTCTCGGTGAGCTCGATTTTGTAGCCCAAGTCAGTGATGCGGTGAAACAACTTGCCCAAACTGATGTCGATGATTTTGTGAATATCTTCCTTGCTCAGGGAGTTAAACACCACTACATCGTCCAAGCGATTCAAGAATTCTGGACTAAAGGCCTTTTTCAAAGCTGACTGAATGGTAGACTTCATGATTTCATCCTGATTATCCACCTTGGCACGATTGGCAAAGCCAATACCTGCACCGAAGTCCTTCAAGTCACGCACCCCAATGTTGGAAGTCATGATGATGATCGTATTTCGGAAATCAACCCGTCTACCCAATCCATCTGTCAAAATTCCATCGTCCAACACTTGAAGTAGGATATTAAACACATCTGGGTGAGCTTTTTCGATCTCATCCAGAAGGACTACAGAATACGGCTTGCGACGCACCTTCTCGGTAAGCTGTCCCCCTTCTTCATAACCTACATAGCCTGGAGGTGCTCCTACCAATCGAGATACGGAGAATTTCTCCATGTATTCGGACATGTCGATACGAATCAAGGAATCTTCTTTATCGAAGAGATAAGTGGCTAGGGTCTTCGCCAACTCCGTTTTTCCAACTCCCGTAGGACCTAAGAAAATAAAGGAGCCGATCGGCTTCTTCGGATCTTTCAATCCTACGCGTGTACGCTGAATGGCTTTGGTTAATTTCTTAATTGCCTCTTCTTGACCGATTACTTTGCCCTTCAGCTCCTCACCCATGTTGAGTAGCTTGTTGCCCTCCTTCTGTGCTACTCGCTTGGCCGGAATTCCGGTCATCATGGCGATTACTTCCGCCACATGATCTTCATCCACTGTAAAACGCTTGGTCTTGCTTTCCTCTTCCCACTTCAACTTCGCCTCGTCCAATTGCTCCAAGAGTTTCTTTTCCTTATCGCGAAGCTGTGCAGCTTCCTCGTATTTCTGAGATTTGACTACGCGGTTTTTCTCGGCTTTGATGTTCTCTACCTCCGATTCCAAACGCAAAATATCCTCAGGAACATTGATGTTTTGGATGTTTACCCGAGCACCCGCTTCATCCAAAATA
This sequence comes from Cyclobacterium sp., assembly GCA_034680425.1. Lineage (GTDB taxonomy): Bacteria > Bacteroidota > Bacteroidia > Cytophagales > Cyclobacteriaceae > Algoriphagus. The sequence goes on along the minus strand of JAXISU010000117.1, from coordinate 2,305 downwards.
TCGATGGCCTTGTCAGGAAGGAAACGATCGGAAATGTAACGATCCGAAAGCTTCACGCATCCCTCAATCGCAGCATCGGTATAGATGACGTTGTGGTGATCTTCGTATTTATCCTTGATATTGTTTAGGATTTGAATCGTCTCTTCTGGAGAGGTGGCATCCACCATCACCATTTGGAAACGACGCGCCAATGCGCCATCCTTCTCAATGTATTGTCTGTATTCGTCCAAGGTCGTGGCACCAATGCATTGGATTTCTCCACGTGCCAAAGCAGGCTTAAACATGTTGGAGGCATCCAAAGAACCGGAAGCACCACCTGCACCTACAATCGTATGCAATTCATCGATAAATAGGATCACGTTGGGAGATTTTTCCAACTCATTCATCACCGCCTTCATGCGCTCTTCAAACTGTCCTCTGTACTTCGTACCTGCCACCAAGGATGCGAGATCCAAGGTCACCACGCGCTTGTTGAACAAGATTCGGGAAACTTTTTTCTGGACAATGCGCAAGGCTAGTCCTTCAGCAATGGCTGTTTTACCCACACCTGGCTCACCAATCAAAATCGGATTGTTTTTCTTTCTACGCGAAAGAATTTGTGCTACACGTTCGATTTCTTTTTCTCGACCAATGATCGGATCCAGCTTGTCGTCTTCGGCCATTTTGGTCAAATCGCGACCAAAGTTGTCCAAAACAGGAGTTCGGGATTTCTCTGCTCCGGGCTTGTTGGATCCTCCTCCGGAAGAAGAAGAACCAAATAGTTTGGAACCATCCTCGTCCCCATCTTCTGCCTCAGCACGGGCCTTGGGAGAAGAACTACTGTCCGACTGCATTTCAAGCATTTCCTTGATGCTGTCGTAGTTGACTTCAAATTTATTCAATATCTGTGTGGCAATGTTGTCCTCGTCACGAAGGATGGACAGCAACAAGTGCTCCGTGCCAATCAGTTGACTTTTGAAAATTTTTGCTTCTAAGTAGGTGATCTTCAGTACTTTTTCAGACTGTCTGGTCAAGGGAATATTGGCCATATTTTTAACATTGTGATTGGCCGTTCCCTTCACCGCCCGCTCAATGGCAGTACGTAATTCATCCAAGGGTATCCCTAGTTTCTTAAGTATGGAAACCGCTACCCCCTCTCCCTCGCGGATCATTCCCAACAAGAGGTGCTCTGTGCCAATGTAATCGTGCCCCAAGCGAAGGGCTTCTTCGCGGCTGAGGGAGATTACCTCCTTGACTCTGTTCGAAAATTTTGCTTCCATTTAACCCTTTTCTGATTGTATGATGAATGATGTACTATGTTACCGAATTTGTTTTAAAAACACAATCGCTTCGGTTATTGTTCGTGTTTTTTTTGAGATTTCGCAAGCCAGCTATCCGACTCAGTCCCCAAGCAAAACAATAAATCGAGTATGGAAAGGTTAGGGACAAAGTTTAGGCCAAAAATTTGCCCATAAGGTACTTCCTGATAAAAGGGACGGTCCAAATAGCTGCCTGAGGGCACAATTTGCCCCCTTAGGTCGATTACTTCCGCCGGAAGCCCTTCTGGACCCACAAGGGTTAGTTTGACAGGCCAGCGAAGTAACTTCAGACAGATTGTCAGCAAATTCAGATTCAAGGCCCAAAGATGCGATTCCTCGCGACTGAGCGCCTCTTCAAAATAAGGGAAAAAATATTCAAAGAAAGGTGCTTTTCCGTACCCGCTTTGAATTCCACGGAGGTGGTTCATCACCCATTTCTGCTCCGAATCAATCCGAACTTCTGCTACCGGAATTCGAGGTCGCCTTCCTTGGATGGGTACACTCAAGGTATGAGCCTTGTTGGCCAGCAAAATCTCCGTTCGGTTGAAATAGGATTGTCTCGTGTAGCGATCGCCTGGAAAAAGAAAAACTTCCTCCACCCCGCGCAGTACAGTAAAGTACTCCAGACAAGGAAAGTAATGCAGGTCTAAGGCAATGCGTTTCACAGGAAAGGGTAGGAATTTAAATTGTCAACTTTTTCTAATGCCGAAAAGGAAGGTACAATGTATCAATCACTCTAGACACAAGATGCAAGAAACAAGAAACCTGTCTGCCGACAGGCAGGTTAGACTCAGTTCTGTTGATATAAAAATTCTGCCTAAGGACCATGATTCAATCTTGTTTCTTGAATCTAATCTCTTGCTTCTCCCTAATGTCAAACGCTGAACGCCCAGTGCAGAATGGAGAAGGAAGGTACAATGTACCAATCACTATAGACACAAGAAACAAGAAACCTGTCTGCCGACAGGCAGGTTAGACTCAGTTCTGTTGATATAAAAATTCTGCCT
>JAXISU010000116.1:0-5813 GCA_034680425.1 Cyclobacterium sp. | reverse complement strand
GTTGAAATTTTCCAATCCAAAAACTTTCTTTGCCAAGTTAAGCCTTCCATTATTTCTCCTCCTGCTGGCTGCAGCCCCTCTTTTTTCGCAGGTGCTGCACTCGCCCGATCAGCAGGTGAATCTTCAATTTTTTCTTGGAAGCAAAGGTGAGCCTACCTACACCCTCCAACGCAAGGGGCAGGCGGTAATTCAACCGAGTAGGTTGGGGTTTGATTTGAAAAATGATGAAGTCAACCTACTGGATGGCTTTGAAATTACAGACAGTACTCGCACTTCGCTGGATGAAACCTGGGCGCCGGTTTGGGGGGAAGAGTCGCAAATCCGCAATCAGTACAATGAGTTGCTCATTGGACTCACTCAAAAGAGCACCGGGCGCAAAATCAACATTCGCTTCCGTGCCTTCAACGAGGGGATTGGCTTTCGCTATGAGTTTCCTTCCCAAGATCAATTAGGCTATTTTGTTATTCAGGAAGAGAAAACTCAGTTTGCGATGACGGGTGACCACACCGCCTTTTGGATTCCGGGAGATTACGACACGCAGGAGTACGACTACGTAGAATCCAAGTTGTCCGAGATCCGTGGCAAGATGAAGGAGGCGATCACCCCGAATGCCTCGCAAACTCCTTTTTCAGATACCGGTGTGCAGACCTCTTTGATGCTCAAGACGGCAGAGGGATTGTACATCAACTTGCACGAGGCGGCCTTAATTGACTTTCCGGCGATGCATTTGGAGTTGGATGATCGGCAATTTGTATTCGCAGCCCACCTTACCCCCGATGCACAAGGAGATAAGGGGTACTTGTATACGCCAGCGCAAAGCCCTTGGCGCACCATCATTGTGAGTGATAAGGCTGGTGATGTACTTGCCTCTAGAATTACGTACAACTTGAATGAACCATCCAAAATCGAGGACCCCTCTTGGATCAAGCCCATGAAATACGTAGGGGTATGGTGGGAGATGATTACGGGCAAAAGTTCCTGGTCTTATACGAATGACTTCAAAGCCGTCAAACTTGGGCTTACCGATTACAGCAAGGCCAAGCCGAATGGCACCCACGGGGCAACTACTGCCAACGTGAAGAAGTACATTGATTTTGCCGCGAAGCATGGCTTTGATGGGGTGCTGGTCGAAGGATGGAATGTAGGTTGGGAGGACTGGTTTGGGAATTCCAAGGACTACGTCTTTGACTTTTTGACCCCATACCCGGATTTTGATCTGCCTGGAATCAGTGCGTATGCCAAGGAAAAAGGAGTGCAGATGATCATGCATCACGAGACCTCCTCCTCCGCGCGCAACTACGAGCGCCACCTTGACAAGGCCTATCAGCTGATGAAAGACTACGGCTACCCCGCCGTGAAGAGTGGTTATGTGGGGGATATCCTTCCTCGCGGGGAGTACCACTACAGCCAGTGGCTTGTTAATCACTACCAGTATGCTTTGGAGAAGGCTGCCCAATACAAACTGATGGTGAATGCACACGAGGCGGTGCGTCCAACAGGAGTTGCCCGTACTTGGCCCAACCTGGTTGCCAATGAATCTGCGCGGGGTACCGAGTACCAGGCCTTTGGAGGGAGTAAGGCCAATCACGTGACCATTTTACCCTTTACTCGACAGTTGGGTGGTCCGATGGATTACACGCCAGGGGTATTTGAAATGGATGTGCACAACGGTTCCCATGTCAACAGTACCTTGGCCAACCAGCTTGCACTCTATGTGACGCTGTATTCGCCTTTGCAAATGGCAGCTGACTTTCCTGAAAACTACGATCGCTTTTCGGATGCTTTCCAATTTATCAAGGATGTGGCCCTAGATTGGGAGAAAAGTGTGTATGTGGAGGCAGAGCCGGGATACTACCTGACTATCGCCAGAAAAGCAAAGGACACGGGGCACTGGTTTGTGGGCAATGTGAATGGATTTGAAGGACGTACCGGTGCTGTGAAGTTTGACTTCTTGGATGGGGACAAAACCTACTTGGCCGAACTCTATGCAGATCGTCCCGAGGCGCATTTTAAAACCAATCCCCAAGCCTATCAAATCAGCAAGCTTGCGGTAAACTCCAAATCTGTGCTTAGGCAGTTCTCTGCTCCAGGTGGAGGCTATGCGATCCGAATCCGTGAAGCAAGCAAGGAGGAATTGAAAGGGGTTAAGAAATTGAAGTAAAAGGATCGGCCTTCCTAGATTTAGGAAGGCCGATGTTTTTTCCCTAGAAGGCATGTCTGCTCAACTCGGGGAGTAAAATTTTTGCTTCACCTTAGCCAGCAGTTGTTTCTCACTCATTTTGTCGGTGTCGATTACCTCTATTTTTAGTTTGCTGAAGTGTTTATTTCCCTGTAAATGGTGAAAAAAATGGGTTTTGGTCACGCCAGGCCCCATGAGCAGGAGTTCTTCCTTGTCCATTAGTTTTTTCTCCAGTTGGTGGAAGTAGGCATTGAGTTGGTTGCTGTGGATGTTGTTCTTTTTTTTCTCGTTGTTGCTCGCAGGACCAGGGGAAGGTCCCAAGCGAGTGGTGTCACTTCCCTCTCCGGCAATTCTAGAACGAGACACAATGAGCGATGGAAAGTCTTCGAGGAGGGTAGCTTCTTCCTTGTCGTAGCCGAGGAGGAGAGCATGGCTTTGGTCCATCCAAAGTCCGATTTTTTTAAAGGCAGTTGATTCCATGTGTACCTTAGTTTAGTGAAGGACTTGGACCCAAAATTGAATCGTTTGTTTCCAAGTCTTTTAGTCAAGGTAGCTGGTTTATAAGGAGATAAACTATGATTTAAATCATCTAGCCTATCACACAATTGGAAAGAATTAACGCCAGGGAAAGGCGTAAAAAATAATTTCTCGATAGTTGTCCCGTTCGTACAGGATCCCGAGGGTAGCTGGGTCTAGAAGCACCAAGTCCGAGTAAGCCGTCCAGGAGGTTTTTTTAGGGTCCGAGCTGGAGTCGATGGGAATGGCACGCTCCCAGGTGCGGCCCTCATCCCAGGAAATTTTTACCGTGAGGTTGTTTCGGTCTTTAGGATCTGAAGCATTTGAATGGGCGAGGAGAGTTTTTCCTTTTTCGGTCCCCAAGACCAAAAGCGATCCTTGGCAAACCGGATCGGGGAGCTGGGCTTCAAAATACTCCTCTTCCCAGGTGGCGCCCCCATCTGAAGAATAGGCTAGGATTCGTTGCCGCACAGTTCCCTCTTGGTTGCGGACGCTCATCAAGAGCCGGTCTTGGCTGAGGGGAGCGGCGGTGGATTCGTTGGAACCAGGAAACGTTAGGGATTCAGAGAGGCGGTAGCTTTTGCCGTGGTCGTCGCTGTAGAATCCATGGGCACGGTATTCGCGAAAGCGTTCTTGTGGATTCCCTACCGAATGGTTGGCGGCCACATAGAGTCGTCCTTTATAGCGTCCATCCGCAAACTGAATGGCATGGCCTGGGGTATTCGCATAATGTCTCCAGTCGGCAGTATTGGTGTAGGCCGGGTTTGCTGCCGGATGGTTGGGACGATGTACCTGTGTGGTGATGTTTTCAGGGGAGGTCCAAGTGGCACCTAGGTCATAGGATTTAATCACCCAAATCTCTCGGATGCCTTGGTTGAGGCGTACCTCGTACTCATGATTGTTGCCCGTGTTGTAAAAAAGATAAACTACCCCCTGCGGATTTGCTGGGTCAAGGAGATCCACTACAGGAGCGGGGTTGCCCGCTTGTAGGCTATCATAGTCTACGAGGGTTTGTAGAGAAGACCAGGATTTGCCACGGTCACTGCTTCGCTTGAGGACGAGGTTGATATCTCCAAAATCCGCACTTCCCTTGACTCGGCCTTCGGCAAAGGCAAGTAGGTCCCCATTGGGAAGTGAGATGATGGCTGGTATACGGTAGGTGGCATGCCCTTCCTGTCCGCTGGTGAATACGGGTATTTTTTCCTGTGAAAAAAGGTGAATTGGAAGAAAAAGATAAAGTAGAAATGAATAAAAACGTAGGGACATCGCGGCGGATTTGAAGATAAACTACCGTTAAAATCAATAAAAACAAAACGGAATGGGTTGAATAGTGATTGGTAATAACTTTCATCCAGATCTTCGAAATCAACGTTTAGCACAGTTTTGAGCATTTTTTCGGTTCAATAAGGAGGGTTTGGGATAGCTATAAAAACATTAATTAGAAAAAGTCTAAATAAAAATTGACTCGTAAATCGGGTTGATGTATGTTTGCGCTACTATTTTTAATAGGTCTAAATAAGAATATGAAAACCCTTGGGTGCTTCTTCTTTTTTCTGGCTTTTGCGCTAGTTTCCTCCGGAAGTTTTGCGCAGAAAAATACCGTTTCAGGGACCATCCTGGATGAAAAAAGACAGCCCTTAGCCGGTGTATCCGTGTACTTACAGGGCACCGTTCGTGGGGTACAATCCGACCGTAACGGTACCTATACTCTCAAGGATATCCCTGCTGGGAATTACCAATTGGTGGTGAGTCTGGTGGGTTTTCAAACCTACACCCAGGAGCTTAAACTTGAGGCACTTACTTCGAAAGAAATCCATGTCACGCTGCAGGAGGCCACGCTTGAACTCGGAGAATTTAGCATTTCCGCCAGCAGAGGGATTCAAGGGCAGGGGCACCTTCCCGAAGTGGAAGATTACCGCATCAATGCAGGAAAGAAAAATGAGGTGATCCGAATCGGAGAATTGAATGCCAATCTCGCCATGAACAATAGCAGGCAGATCTTTGCCAAGACCCCAGGTATCAGCATCTGGGAGAATGACGGTTCGGGCGTGCAATTGGGCGTAGCCAGCCGCGGACTGAATCCCAACCGCTCCTGGGAGTTTAACGTGCGCATGAATGGCTACGACATCACTCCAGACCCCATGGGGTATCCAGAGGCCTATTTTACTCCGCCCATGGAGGTGGTAGAGCAGATTGAAATCGTGCGTGGAGCCTCTTCCTTGCAGTACGGATCGCAGTTTGGCGGCTTGATGAACTTTGTGCTTCGCAAGCCAGATCCGTCTACCCGCTTCACTGCCGAGACGGTCAATACCGTGGGCACCAATGGGCTGTTTAGCTCCTTCAACTATATCGGCGGCACCGAAGGCAAATGGAGCTACACCGCCTACTTCCAAAAGCGGATGGGGAATGGCTGGAGAGCAAACGGTGCTTTTGATACGAATCATGCCCATCTCGTGGTGAACTATGCTGCAAGCAACCGCCTCAAATTGGGCCTAGAGATGACCTCCATGACTGCAGATACGCAGCAGTCTGGAGGATTGACGGATACACAGTTTGCCGCCGATCCCCAGCAAAGTACCCGTGCCAGAAACTGGTTTAGTACCCCTTGGTACATTACGGCTCTGACAGCCGAATACCTGATCTCCCCCAAGACCAAAGTCAGTTGGAAGGCCTTTGGGACCTTTGCTGAGCGCAATAGTGTGGGTTTTGTCCGCCCCATCAACCTGGAGGATGACCTTGGCAACCGTCAGGTGGACCGGGATTATTACACCACCTATGGATCAGAGGTTCGTTTCAGTTCCTCCTATACCTTGTGGGGCCGAGAGCAGTCCCTCGTAGGCGGACTTCGCTACTTCAATGGCCACATTGAAAGAAAGCAGCTCGGGCTAGGAACCAGTGGTTTAGACCTAGATTATAGTCTGGCAGCGGGATCTTTTGCCCGAGACCTAGACTTTTCGAATACCAATATGGCGGCATTTGTGGAGCAGGTCTTTCGCCTCAGCGATCGCTTCCTGATGACTGGGGGCTTCCGTCTGGAGCAGATCCAGTCTAGGATGCAAGGGCAGCTCAACCGGGTCAATGGCGTACCGCAACTTCTTGATCCCATCACCCGTAGCCG
>JAXISU010000115.1:0-5857 GCA_034680425.1 Cyclobacterium sp. | reverse complement strand
TGCAAGAATATAAAAATTTCCATCCAGATCCGTAGCGGTTCCTTCTTGCTCTTTTCCCTCCCAATATACATTTACTCCTACCAGCACTTGGAGATTGCCTGCGTCAATCACTTGGCCACTCAAAACGAGTTTTTCTTGCGGAAAGGCCGAGAAGCCTATTAAAAACAAAAGAATAAAAAGTAAGGACCGATGAAATGACATCTAAGGAATTGGTTCTTGAAGTTCAATAACCGAACGACAGTAATAAATTAATGTTTGTTAATTCTTGGAATTCTTTTTGAAAAGCTAAGCCACCTTTGCCAAAATTCGCTTTCAAAGTTAGCTTTATTTCCTAATTTCAGGCCATGATTTGGGCATACCCTGACATCAAACTCACGCTTCTCCTCGCAGGGATTTTCATTCTCTTGTATTTCCTATACTTGAGTCGATTTTGGGCCATCAACCGAAAGTTGAAGGTGGAAAAGCAGCGACTTTTTACCAAACTCATCATCCGCACCGTTTATTTCATCCTCCTGCTCATTGCCTTTGCAGGTCCATCTATCGGAGATTCCTTCAAGGAAGTCAAAGAAGAGGGAAAAGACATTTTCATAGCAGTCGACCTATCCCAGTCCATGGTGGCCACCGATATTGCGCCAAATAGACTGCGCAGAATACAATTTGAACTGAAGGAATTGCTGAATTCCTTTCCTTCCGACCGGGTGGGTTTGATCATATTCTCAACCGAAGCTTTCCTTCAACTGCCCTTGACCTACGATCAGGCAGTAGCTAACCTCTACATCGATGGGCTTTCTATTGGCTTGGTGCCCAATCTGGGTACGGACCTCAGTACCCCTCTCCGGATGGCATTGGAACGGTTTCAAAATGATCAGAGCCAAGAAAAAAAATCCAGATCTGTAGTCTTAATTTCAGATGGGGAGCATTTTGGGGATGACTTGGATGGAATTGCGGAAGAGTTGGTGGACGAAGGAATTAAAGTATTTTCGATCGGCATTGGTACAGATCGAGGTGGAGAAATGCCACGTGGCAATGGCCTAGTAATGGATCCCGATACTGGGAAACCTGCTCTAACCAAGCTTAACCGGGAACCCCTGCAGTTTATTGCTGCAGAAACGGGGGGACAATACTTTGAGATCTCTGATCAAACCCAGGAAATGGGTGGATTGATCTCTGCAATTGAAAGTTTGGAAGGTGGAATTGCCACCACTCGTAAAGTGGAAGCAAGCTCCAACAAGTATTTTTACTTCCTGCTTGCCGCTTTGGCATTGGCTTTGGTCGACATGATTTTACCCATCAAAACAATCAAACTCTGATGAGCTGGAGCAAAGGAATCTTCTTGGTTTTATTGTTTCTGCCCGCCTCCTGGACGCGGGTCAGCCGATTAAATGCTGCAATTGACCAAGCCTCGGCAAGTTATGCCGCTACAGAATATGCACAGTCCATCAAAGACCACCGCGTGTTGGTTGATGAATTTCAACTTGCTTCTGCATCCTTGGATTTTAACTTGGGACTAAGTTACCACTATGCTTCTCAGCCCGAGGAAGCTGCAGCAAGCTTCGACAAGGCAAGCCAAAGTACAAACAAACGCTTGGCTTCCTTTGCCTACAATCAGGGTGGAGTCGTATTGGGTAACAAGCAGGACTACCAAGCTGCTTTGAGCAAATTTCAATCCGCTTTGATTCAAGACCCCTTGAATGAGGAGGCGCGATACAACTACGAGTTGCTAGCCCGATGGCTGAAGCGAGATGAGGAACGCAAGAACAAAGACGAGAATACTCCCGAACCCTCTGAGTTTGCGAAGCGTAAAAAAGCAGAAGCCGATCGACTGGTGGAACAATTTAAGTTCAAGGAAGCGTTAACCCTATTGGAAGCAGCCTTGGCACAAGACGAAACGGTAGCTGCTTACCAAGAATTTATGAAAAGTTTGAAAGATGTGGTGGAAATCAATGAAAACTAAGATCCTTTTCGGTGTACTGCTGATTGGCTTTTGCCTATTTGGTGAAACTGCCATCGCCCAAACTGCAGGTGATTTCTTTAACCGTGCAGCTCGCTCCTATGTCAAAACTGCCAAGGACCAAGCACTGCGGGAGGTCAACGATGGCCTGGCCAAGTATCCGAACGATGCCAAACTGAAGGCGCTCAAAGAAAAATTGGAGCAAGAACAGCAGCAGGAAGAGCAGGAACAGCAACAAGATCAACAGCAGCAGAACCAACAAAATCAAGAGCAAAAGGATCCTTCTCAAAAAGAAGATTCCAAGTCCGACCAGAAAGACGGGGAGAAAACCAACGAAGACAAGGCTAAAGAAGGACAAAAAGGTGAAAACCCCTCTCAGCAAAGCGAGGAGGCAGGACAGAATGCGAATGACCAAATGGATGCCAATCTGGCCGACCGCCAGAAAAAAATGGAAGCCATGCGTGAAAAGCTGAAAGGAATGAATCTTTCTCCTGAGCAAGCGGCACAGATCCTAGAATCCCTCAACGCAGCGGAACTTCGCTACATCCAAGACAACAAAAAGAAAGCCACACAGCAGCCAAAAAGAGGATTGCCAGATTGGTAAGTAATTCGTTTTGGTTGATTTTCATAAACCCAAATCCAGATGAATCAAGAAGTATACATCCTTGCAGCTGTTCGTACTCCCATCGGGAGTTTTGGAGGCAAGTTGAGTGCCTTAACTGCCACCGAGTTGGGTAGCATCGCCATCAAAGGCGCCTTGGCCAAGTCTGGGGTACCTTTAGAAGCCGTCAATGAAGTATTTATGGGCAACGTGCTGTCTGCCAATTTGGGTCAGGCACCTGCTCGTCAAGCGTCCATAGGCGCAGGTATTGGCTACCAAGTGCCTTGCACCACCATCAATAAAGTTTGTGCATCCGGCATGAAAGCCGTCATGCTTGGCGCTCAGTCCATTCAATTGGGCATCAATGAGGTGGCAATCGCAGGCGGTATGGAAAGTATGTCCAATGTCCCCTACTACGTTCCTAAGGCACGCTTTGGCTACAAATATGGCAATGCAGAGCTGAGTGATGGATTGGTACGTGATGGACTTTTTGAGGTGTATTACAAGTTTCCCATGGGCAACTGTGCCGATAATACCGCCAAGGAAATGAAAATCAGCCGGGAGGAGCAGGATGCCTATGCCATTCAATCTTACCAGCGCTCCGCAGCAGCCTGGGAAGCCGGAGCATTTGCCGATGAATCGTGTCTGTAGAACTTCAAGGCAGAAAAGGGGAATCGATTTTGATTTCCGAAGACGAAGAATACAAGAATGTGGTTTTTGATAAAATCCCATCCCTCAAGCCCGTATTTGATCCGAATGGTACTGTAACTGCAGCCAATGCATCCACCATGAATGATGGGGCTTCTGCTTTGGTTTTGGTAAGCAAAGAAGTGGTTGAAAAGTACGGATTGAAGCCAATTGCCAAAATCAGAGGCTATGCCGATGCGGCAACAGATCCATTATGGTTTACCACGGCTCCTGCCTTGGCAATACCTAAGGCTTTGAAACATGCAGGGGTAACTCCTGAAGAAGTTTCCTACTACGAGATCAACGAAGCCTTTGCGGCCGTAGCACTCGCAAACCAGCGAGAACTTAACTTAGAAAACGACCGATTGAATGTCTTTGGTGGTGCGGTTGCCTTAGGCCATCCCCTAGGAGCTTCTGGAGCTCGAATCATCAGTACACTTTGCACCGTTCTTCATAAAAAAGGGGGAAGCATCGGAGTAGCCGGCATCTGTAATGGCGGTGGTGGAGCTTCTGCGATTGTGATTGAGAAGGTGTAGGTTTTTTCACGCACTAAAAACAGATTTCCACTGCAAGAATTTTATCCATGCAGTGGAATTTTTTTGTGTTTTTTGGGTATTTTGGCTCAATGCGCAGTGTAGAGTGGTATGTTCCAAAATGGAACTAACCACTTTTTCGTCTAATTCTTACTAATAAAATATAGTAATTAGGTGTTTGGTGATTGCGCCTCCTTTCGGCTTTGCGAGAGATTAAATAAGATTGTTACAGAATACGCAAAGAGCTAACCTAGTTACAGCACTGACGAAAGGGATGCCAATAGGTTAGGTACGGAGCGTTGATCTAGTTTGGAAAAGGCAAACCATTTTTTACCCAAATCTTTGAGTGATGCACCCAAGTGGTAGATTTCTGTTTGATCGAGGATCAAAAAACGGTCGTGGCTTTGGGTAAACAGCTTTACTTGTATTGGAGGGTACTGTGCATTGGCTTTTTGAACGTCGAGTTGAAGTTGTTTACTAAGCGTTTTGGTAAGAAGCGTAACGGCTACCTTATCCTTTCTTTTGCTCAAATGCACTAGCACGCTTTCGTTCACATAATTGTCAATCAAGACGATGGATTTTTTGGCACTGCAAATGATTCTTGAAATCAGCACATAGGCATCAAACACTTCGCCTTCAAAAAAAACACCCTGGGTAGGAATTAAATGGGTGTTGAGTTGCAGTTCCAGCTGGTTTACTTGAGCACCAATGGCCTCCATTCGATCTTCTAATCGGTTCATTCGATTGTTGATCACGTAGCCTTTTAGTAAGTAGTCTTTTAAAACCCGTGTAGCCCAAATTCGAAACTGCGTGGCACGGCCAGAATTCACCCGATATCCCACTGCTAGAACAGCATCCAAGGAATAGTATTTTATCTTTGTTTTTTGGGTTTTTTGCCTCAATGCGCCGTGTAGAGTGGTATGTTCCAAAATGGAACATACCACTTCTTCATCCAATTCACCTGAATAGAAGATTGTACTTAGGTGTTTGGTGATGGCCGGTCTCTTCGTCCCGAATAGATCCGCTATTTGCTGCTGCGTGAGCCAAATGGTTTCTCTTTTTTCATCAATTCTGACCTCAACATGCTCAGCAAGTTCATCCAATCGGTATAAAACTAGTTCGTCCTTCATATCCCTGTAAAAAATTTAGTTAAAAAATCAGCTAGAACGAGATCATCCTACAGCTTAAAAAATTACCCACCACAAAAATTCAGGACTCGGTCAGAATTCATTAGACATCCTAGTACCAATTCCAAGTCCATGGAGAAGTAATTTACTACATTTTTTGAATTTTTAGGCCAATACGCGATTTAAAGTGGTATGTTCCAAAATGGAACATACCACTTTACCCGATTTCTCCTTAGAATAAAATCTAGCCCTTGAGGATTTGAAATTGGCTGGAAGCCTCGTCTTGAAGTAGTCAAACTTTTTTGAAGTAAAACCGCAAAAAATTTACTTAACTTCTGAATTTAGCGCTTTTGGAAAGCCCGAAGAGAATTCCATACGTAAACGGTCTTTTTCAGCCAATACAAACATTGCCTCTACACCTGGGAGGCTTTCGGCCAGTGCTTTGGCCTGCACAGGTCCCATGGCCATAAAGGCTGTAGCCAAAGCATCGGCTTGGGTGGCAGAAGTAGCCAAGACCGATACGGACACCATGGAATGGCTCACAGGAAACCCTGTTTTCGGGTCAATTAAATGGGAACGGCGATTGCCCTGCTCATCGATGTAAAACTTACGGTAATTACCCGAACTACTCAAAGCCAATCCATTCAGCGTCACCTTGGTGAGCATGGTGTTGGTCACTCCTAATTCGGCTTGTGCAGGATCTTCGATGCCAATGGTCCAGGCTTCTCCAGTTGGATTCTGTCCTTTTCCCTTCATCTCCCCTCCGATCTCCACCAAATAGTTGGCCACACCTGCCTGATCCAAAACCTCTGCTAGCTTGTCGATGGCATAGCCCTCTCCTAGCCCAGTGATGTCGAGCATGACCCCAGCCGGCACTGCTACATAACTGGTATCTGTCACCTGCAATTGTGATTCAAAGCCCATCAAGGACTTCAAACCAGCAACTTGGCTGGAATCC
>JAXISU010000114.1:0-5865 GCA_034680425.1 Cyclobacterium sp. | reverse complement strand
TCCTCTTCCAGATAGCCTGCCCAACCTGAACTTCACTACCCAAACGGAGAAGATGATGATCAAGGTGGACACCCTCCACCGTGGATTTCAAAACCCTTGGGGAATGACTTGGATCAATGCGGAAACCTTGTTGGTGACCGAGAAAAAAGGGGAACTCCTCATTTTCAAAAAAGACAGCTTCTCAGGCCAAAAAGTGACCGGCCTCCCCACATTTTACACCACAGGCCAATCAGGGTTATTGGATATTGCCACCCATCCCAATTATGCCCAGAATGGTTGGATCTACATTGCTTATGGCAAGCCTGTAGGTGATGGAGGCGCGACGACTATTGCTCGATTTAAACTCTCAGGCACGAGTGTAACCTCATTTGAAGAACTGATCGTCACTTCCCCCGAATGGAAGGGAGGAACCCATTACGGCAGCAGAATCGTCTTTGACAACCAAAATTACCTCTACTTCAGCAATGGAGAGCGAGGCAGTCAGGACAATGCACAAAATCTGAAAAATTCGCATGGAAAGATTCACCGCATCCATGACGATGGACGAATCCCTACTGACAATCCTTTTGTAGGTACACCAGGAGCAATAGGCTCAATTTGGACTTATGGCAATCGAAACCCACAGGGACTATTTTTCGACAAGGCTTCCAACCGTCTTTGGGAAGTAGAACATGGTCCTCGGGGTGGGGATGAACTGAACATCCTCGAAAAAGGTAAAAATTACGGTTGGCCAGTCATCACCTACGGCATCAACTACAACGGTACCCCCATCACGGAAATTACTGAAAAAGAGGGAATGGAGCAGCCCGTCAAGTACTGGGTTCCTTCGATTGCCACCTGTGGGATGACACTAGTGACCTCAGATCGCTACCCCGCTTGGAAAGGAAATATCCTCGTTGCCGCTTTGGCAGGCACACACATTGCACGCGTGGAGATGAATGGAACAAAACCTGTGGGAGAAGAAAAATTGCTTCCAGGGATTGGGCGTGTTCGGCAGGTAGCTCAGAGTCCGGATGGGTATTTGTATGCCATCACCGAAGGAACAGGGCTATTGATCAAGTTGGTACCTTCCAAGTAAGGGTCAAAAACCTGCTTCTAACTTCCCTAGACAAAGTCTACATCCACACTGAAGGGGTACTTCATCAAAAATTGAAGGGCCTCTTCGATGGATAGATCTTCAAAAAGTACGCGGTGTAGATTTTCAGTTATTGGGGCACGGATGCCTGCAGTTTTCAAAAAGGCATCTACAATTCGGATCGTATTGACCCCTTCTGCCACCTCTTCCATGGAAGCCATGATTTGACTGAGGCTCTCCCCTTTTGCAAGGCGGAATCCTACTGTAAAGTTTCTGGAATCCGGAGAGTTGCAGGTAGTCACCAAGTCTCCGATGCCAGCGAGACCCATGACCGAACTGGCTGTTCCTCCCAGGGCTTTACTCAAATGCGCCATCTCCACAATTCCTCGAGAGATCAAGAGACCTTTTGCATTTTCTCCCAATCCTAAACCCGCCAAGGCTCCTGCAGCAATGGCAATAATATTTTTGAGCACTCCACTGAGCTCTACGCCAATGATATCGGAGTTGCCATACACTTGGAATTTTTCGGAGCGTAGCAGACGCTGCCCTTCCTGAATGACCTCGTTGTACTTGCTGGCAATGACTGTTGCTGCTGGTTGCCCGTCACTGAGTTCCTTGGAAATATTGGGCCCTGCTAGGCAGCCCACCCGTACCGCGAGAGTTTCTTGGACAATCACCTCGCTCATGGTTAGGATTTGTTTTCGGCGTAGCTTCTTGAGCGTATCCCATTGCTCCCCATCGGCAAGCTGTACGGCCAAGCCTTTGGTACCATGAATGACCAGGTGATAGGGGTGTAAAAAGGGTGCAAAGGTTCGTGTCACTTCCAAGAAGGCAGCCGAAGGAATCATAAAGAAAAGTACACCACAGGATGCACAAAGTTCCTCCGGAGAAAAAGTAGCGCGAATTTTGGGGTTGAGGATTTTCCCGGAAGCACTGTGCTGGGTGTTGATTTCCTCCACCACTTCTTGCTTGCGGGCATAGACCATCACCTCATTTTTTTCGGCCAGCATGTTGGCAATAGCTGTCCCGAAGCTTCCTACTCCAATGACCCCAATGGGCTGCGATTTAGAAGAGTTTTTCAAGGCCATACCCATGCAGTCTGTTGTGGTAAAAATAGAGCAAGCTCATGTCTTCGGTAGTCAAGTTCCCCGACTTATCTTTGATCAGCGGGCGCTTGGCATGGTACATTCCCACATTTTCTAGTCCATGTGTGATGATTTCATCCATGGAACGATTGAGGTGAGGGGCCGAATCAATTTTTCCTTGAGCTTTTAATTCAAAAATTTGGTCTAAGACACGCTGACAAGCAGCTTTGAAATCCTCATAGTTGAGAACTAGGTCTTCTTGCGGAAGACGAATCAAATCAAACAAGTCTAGTTTGGCATTTTTTGATTGGATCAATTCAAAGGCCACAAAAGCGACCAAATGGGAGCTAAATACCCGATTGATTTTGTGAAATTCCTCGACAATACGCTTACCTAGCATCTGGGTGTACTCTTCCTCGCGTTGCGCATCGACAGTCACCTTCCCATTGGACATAAAATACTCCTGGGTATTCACTACTCGACCCCATTTGTCCAAACTTTTTCCATCCTGGTCTACATAATTGCCCATGACATCCATGGCGCGACCGATGGAAACAGAAATGTCTGACCCTTTGGTGAAAAACTTAAAGAGAAACTTCGAAATCTTGTAGGAGGTAGAAAACTCATCGTTTTCCTTGTAGTAGCGCTCCTGCCCAGTTTGGCTCAAGTAGTCTTGAATAAGCCCGGGTGCTTCAAGCACAAAGTGGTAATTGATGGTCACCGGAACTATAAAAATCTTTCCTGATACATCTGTCATGCCATTTTCAAAATTGGCGCGCTGGGCTTCAATGGCGGTACTTAGGAGCCCTAACTTCAGTTTGGATTCAATGATTCCACTTCTAGAACGGGTGCCGCCAGGGAAGAACAGGCTGTGGCAACCAAATTGAATGGCCTCCTTGGAGTACGTTTTCAGGGTCTCCAAGTACATCATGTTTTTCTTTCTACGATCCACCTTGTAAGCACCCAAGGCATTCATGAAATAGGCAAAAATCGAGATATTGAACAGGTTCAGACCTGCCCCATAGATAAAGGGAGGCATGCCCAAGACGGAAATTATCCATCCAATGAGGACGCTGTCCAAATTCGAAAAATGGGTGGGCACCATGACCACGGTTCCTTTGGTAGCCAATTCACGAAGCTGCGCTGTTTGTCCGGTAATTTGGATCTTGTCTTGAAGGGTAAATTGATTGCTAAACAAGGATCCAAATCCCTTCACACGAGCAGCATTGAGCAGGCGCGAGAAGCCATAGGTTACCACTCGTCGGGTAAACTTGTAATGGGATGCTTTGAAATTGGATGCAATTTCTTCGGAATACCGGGAAGTAATTTTTCGAAGGACTTCCTGATAGGCCTCCAATTTCTTGGCTTTGGTTCCAGAGACTTCAGAGTGGATTTGGAGCAAGTTATTTTTTACTTCCCCCCAGAATGTGCCTTCATCGTCCGGATCTACATCCCAAGGATTTTGCTTGATTCGAAGCTTTTCTCGGTAGAGGGTCGTCTCAAGTTCTTCCTTCAAAATTTCGGGGTTCTTCCCGATCAGGTCTAATATTCTCCCTTCCGAAAGGGTTGCTACCTTTTTGACAAATTCCTTCCGCTCGCGAGCGAGCTTAACCACAGGCCATTCGTCTTTTTCAGGCAAAATGGGAGCGTATTGGTGTTTGATGTAGTTCTCCTCCAAGTGGTCGTTCTGTTTTTAAAAACTCCCAAAGATAAGCAAAAAGGAACTGTGGGGTTTCAATTATTCGGAGGGATCTTTCTGTGGGATAGATTTCATGAAAATCATCACCACCACAGTAGTCAGTATTCCCATCCCTGCTGCAAAAAACACAGACATTGTCGTGTAATTCATCAAGTTAAAATAGGCTTCGGCCTCCTGCAAAGTCATTTTCCCAGTATTGACCGTCAACTGAATGATGTTGGGAAAATAATCTGGAGAAATCAGGCTATGGGATATGTATTGACTCAATGGAGTGAGTACGACTACGACAAGGGTAATCCCCAATCCAGACAGCAGCCCTTGCAAAAATGTCATCCTCCCTCGGTAGGTTTTTTTCTTTTTCTCCCAAAGTGCAATTACATAAATAAAAATCGCCAGTGGCGCATACAGGAGGGTGTAGGTGGCATGCTGCTCGATTAAGCGGTCGTGCCAGCCTAGACTTTTCTCTAAAACCATCCAGGCCAAGCCTGACAAGAAAAATAGAAACCCCCATTTCAATTCGATTCGGAACTTTTTCATAAGTAAGCAGGTGGAGAAAAGTGAATAAAGAATTTAAATTACAAAAAAAAGAAACGTTTTCCCACTTCTAGAGTTGAAAGAAAAAGGAAGTTTCCAAATTGTTGTCCATGCCAAAAAGCGTGGTATTTTTACAGCTTCCAACCGTGATGAAACTAGACCTCAAACACATTCAAGTCCCCATTGAGTCCGAGATGGCTCAGTTTGAACATAAGTTCCGGGACTTTATGAAAAGTAAGGTCAAGCTTCTCGACCACATCACCCACTACATCGTCAAACGCAAGGGCAAGCAAATGCGTCCCATGTTTGTGTTTCTAACTGCGGGAGTCTGTGGACAAATCAATGAATCTACTCACCGAGGGGCTGCGCTGATCGAACTGCTGCATACCGCATCTTTGGTCCACGACGATGTAGTCGATGATGCCAACTACCGCAGGGGATTTTTTTCCATCAATGCACTCTGGAAAAATAAGATTGCCGTATTGGTTGGGGACTACCTCCTCTCCCGTGGCTTGCTTCTCAGTGTAGAGCACAACGACTTTCATCTCTTGCGTATTGTATCCAATGCTGTACGCGAAATGTCTGAAGGGGAACTGCTGCAAAGTTACAAGGCGAGAAAACTGGATGTGGAAGAGGACGTCTATTACCAAATTATCCGCCAAAAAACCGCCAGCTTGATCGCTTCTTGCTGCTCCGTAGGCGCCTCTAGTGTCAGTACGGACGAGGAAACCATCCAACGCATGTGGAACTTCGGGGAAAAAGTAGGAATGGCCTTCCAAATCAAGGATGATCTTTTTGATTATGGAGAGGATGAAATCGGCAAACCGCTGGGAATTGACATCAAGGAGAAAAAGATGACCCTTCCACTCATCTATGCGCTTCGAAATGCGGATTGGTTGGAGAAAAAGAAAATCATGTACCTCATCCGCAACCGTTCTGAAGACAAAAAAGCGGTGAATGAAGTCATTTCCTTTGTTAAGAAAAGTGGGGGACTCGATTATGCCAAGCAGAAGATGACTGCATTTTACCAGGAGGCCCTTGGGCTTCTGGATCATTTCCCTGATTCTGCTTACAAATCTTCTTTGCGAGACTTAGTCTTGTACTCCATCGAACGGAAAAAATAGGATAGTAATTATCCGCCATTCCGACAGTGGTAAAATAGTCAACAGCTAACAGTCCACAATCGTGGCGTTATGTGAATAGGTTTTGGATCCATACTTCGTACCTGCCTGCCTGCCGCAGGCGGGGTACCTGGTACTTGGTACATTGTACTATTCACATTTTTCCTTTCTAATCTCGGGTATAATTACCCACACGGATCACGTCAGCGAACACCCCGGCTGCCGTCACTTCAGCTCCAGCTCCAGGTCCACGGATAATCATGGGCCGATCGTAGTAGCGGTCTGTAGTCAGCAAAATCATGTTGTCAGAACCCTCAAGCCCATAAAATGGATGAGAAGCGGGCAAGGAAC
>JAXISU010000113.1:0-5869 GCA_034680425.1 Cyclobacterium sp. | reverse complement strand
GCCAAATCCACGAGCATCACGTGCTCTGCATTTTCTTTGGGATCGTCGTAGAGCTTGCGAGCAAGGGCTGCATCCTCCACATCGTTGCCGGTACGTCGGAAGGTGCCTGCAATCGGATAGAGGGTTGCTTTTCTATTTTTGACCACGATTTGAGCTTCCGGTGAGCTGCCAAAGACCTTGAAGGATCCGTAATCAAAATAGAAGAGGTAGGGAGAGGGATTGACCGAGCGAAGGGCGCGGTATACATTGAATTCATCCCCTTTGAAGGCTGTGGTAAATCGCCGAGAGAGCACCAACTGAAACACATCTCCACGCTGGCAATGCTTCTGGGCTTGGGCTAGGAGTTCCAAAAACTCCGCATCGCTGTAGTTGGACACTTCCTCCCCTACTTTTTTGAAGGAGTAGGCAGGAATGTTCTTGTTGTTGAGCAAGGTCTCGATTTCATCTAGGTAGGAGGTTCGCTCAGCCCTCTCCGGGAGGTGTTCGAAGAGGTGCAACTCGTTTTTGTAATGATCCACCACGATGATGTTTTGGTACATCGCATAGTGCATCATGGGTACTTCTTGGGAGGGAGTACTTTGGAGTTGGATATCCTCAAACCAGCCCACCGTATCGTATTGGGTGTAGCCAAAAAGCCCATTCGTGCTGAATTTGAAGGAATCCGGGCTCGATTGAAAGGCATTTCCAAAGCGTCGCAAGCAATCCATCAGCGGTTGTTCTGGACTCACTGCGTAGAAATTTTCCTGTCCATCGGGCATTTTTTCCAAGACCTTACCTGCTGTGAAGGAAAACGAAGCGAGGGGATTGAAGCAGATGTAAGAGTAGCTGTTGTCCTGCCCTCGGTAATCGGAGGACTCCAGTAAAATAGGATTGGCAAAGCGATCGCGTACTTGCAGGTAAATGCTGACTGGCGTGATGGTATCGGCCAATCGCTTGCGGTACTGCGTGTGTAGGGAATAGGTCTGAGACATTTTTGTTTCGGAAAAAGGCACAAAAAAAGGCTTACCGGGAAATCCAGTAAGCCTTTTGAGGTATGTATTGCGCAAAGTTTAGGCAACGGCTTTCTGAGCTTTCCCGAGGAAAGTTTTGGAATGCCACCACCAGTAGTTGTTTGCGATTGTTTTCATTAGCTTGCCACAAATTTAGAAAGGCTTTGGAATAAGCAATGCTTACTCCCGGTTTTTTTGAATTATTTTTAACCAAACCCTGAATTCACCGTGGCAAAAGGAATTTCGCAGTACTTCAAACGAGTTTTTGACGACTACCAAGTCTTGGTTTGCATCCATCCTGAAGACTACACTGGGATTGAGCTTATCCTGCATCCCGATGGGCGGATTGAAAAAACGGACATCGCCGCAGACGAAGAAATTTTTGAGGACCTCGAAGCCGATGAGTTCAAGCTCTGTAGCGCCTTGGAATTTCAACTCCTCCTGGCAAAGGCCTAAGTTTTCTCCCATTCCCTCACGCTACCCTGTCGCTGGAAGTAATCCTTTCTAAGTTTGTGAAGCTGTGCAGCCACATTCCCCACTTTTGCGACAACCTTCTTCATTTTTTTACAGCATCCTTTTTTTATTATTCTTTTTGTCTAAATTATAAACATTAAAATGTTAACAATATTAACATTTTAATTCTCTGATCCCTACCTACTCTTCGGGAAAGGGCTAACTCCTTTAGTTCCATTTTACATTCCCCACTTTATCCCGAGGACAATCTTCGGGAAAGATCTTGCCGACTCCATGTTTCTCAATTGCCATACTCACTTCAGTTTCAAATACGGGACCCTATCCGTGGACAAGCTCGTTGCCGAGGCAAAAAACAAAAAGCTGGATGCATTAGCCCTCACGGACATCAATAGCAGTGCTGTCGTATTTCCCTTTATCCGAGCAGCACAAAAAGCAGGCATTCATCCAGTAATTGGGATTGATTTCAGGAATGGCATTTCGCAGCAATACATTGGCCTCGCACGAAATCAGGAGGGCCTGTACGAACTCAACAAGCACCTCTCGGAGCACCTAATTCAGAAGCGCCCTTTTGCAGACAAGGCCCCTCCCTTTGCAAATAGTTTTGTAGTCTACCCCTATCCGAAGGAGTACTTCCCCTTGGCTGAGCACGAGTATGTCGGCATTCATCCCAGCCAACTCAACAAGCTGCATTCCTCGCCCTGGTACCGGAAACGAGAAAAATTGGTACTCCTGCAGCCGGTTAGTTTTTCCTCCAAACTCGAATTTAACGCGCACCGACTCCTGCGAAGCATGGATCTGAATACACTACTCAGCAAGCTTCCTGTGCAGGAACAGGCAGATCCTTCGGACCAGCTCTACGGCTATGCGGAGCTCATCGCTCGCTGCGAAAACCACAGCTACCTGCTCCTCAATGCGCAAAAGCTCCTGGAGCAGTGCCAGTTTTCCTTCTATTTTCAGGCGATCAAAAATAAGCGAGACCTACTCGGCAATGGCGGGGAAGACTTTGAATTTCTCCGCCAGGAAACCCTCCGAGGAGCTGAGCAGCGCTACCCACAGCTCTCCGCAGCCGTTAGCAAGCGCATTGAAAAGGAACTGGAACTAATTCAGCAAAAGAGTTTTGTGTCTTATTTCCTGATCAATTACGACATTATCCGCTTTGCCCATCGGCGCAATTTCTACCATGTGGGTCGAGGCTCCGGAGCCAACTCCGTGGTGGCCTACTGCTTGGGAATCACCGACGTGGATCCCATGGAGCTGGACCTCTACTTTGAGCGCTTCATCAACCTCTACCGAGAAAATCCTCCCGACTTCGACATTGACTTCAGTTGGACCGACCGAGACGAGGTGTTTGACTACGTCTTTAAAAAATATACGGTGGGCCAGGAAGCGCATGTAGCGCTCCTCGGATCGTACAGCACCTTTCAATACAACTCCGTAATTCGGGAACTCGGTAAGGTATTTGGCCTACCCAAGACAGAGATTGAATCCCTGCTGCAGCAGGCAGACAAAGCAGGCTATAACCCGGATGGCTTGGGCAAATTGATCCTTCGCTATGCGCAGGTACTACATGACATGCCGTCTCACCTGACCATTCATGCCTGCGGACTACTGCTCTCACACAAATCGATGCATTACTACACCGCCACCAGTTTGCCCCCCAAGGGCTTCCCAGTGGCGCATATTGACATGCATGTGGCCGAAGACATCGGCTTACACAAGTTTGACCTGCTCAGCCAGCGGGGACTGGGGCACATCAAGTCCAGTTTGGAGCTGATCCACCGCAACCAGGGAATTGAAGTGGATATCCGAGCAGTGGCGCAGTTTAAGCAAGACCTCAAGATCAAGGAACTGCTTCGCAGTGGGCATACGATTGGCGCCTTTTACGTAGAGTCGCCTGCCATGCGCATGCTGCTGGCCAAGCTGCAGGCCGATACCTACCTGGAGCTCGTGGCCGCCAGTTCCATCATCCGCCCTGGGGTGGCTCGATCGGGCATGATGCGGGAATATATCTTACGGCATCGGGACCCGGAGCGCAGGAAGCAGGCCCATCCTGTGCTGGCGGAGATCATGCCCGAGACCTACGGCATCATGGTGTACCAGGAGGATGTGATTAAGGTGGCTCACCATTTTGCAGGGCTGAGCCTGGCCGAGGCGGATGTGCTGCGAAGGGGTATGAGTGGCAAATCCCGATCCAAGGACGAGTTTGAGCGGGTGAAGGCTGCCTACTTTGACAACTGCAAGCGGCTGGGGAGGCAGGATGCCGAGGCGGCTGCGGTATGGATGCAGATTGAGAGTTTTGCAGGCTATTCCTTTGCCAAGGGGCACTCGGCTTCCTTTGCAGTGGAGAGTTACCAGAGTTTGTACCTGAAGGCCTACTTTCCTTTGGAGTTTATGGTGGGGGTGATCAATAATTTTGGAGGGTTTTACTCCACCGAATTTTACGTACACGAGTTGCGCATGCAGGGGGCCACGATAGAAGCCCCCCACCTCAACGAGAGCGATTACCTGACTCGAATCAGCGGAACAACCGTTTACTTGGGCTGGATCCACCTGAAGCATCTTGAAAAACGAACCGTGGAGCGCCTCTTGCAAGAGCGGCAGGTACAGGGCCCTTTTTTGGGGCTGGAGGATTTTGTGAGGAGGGTCTCCTGTGGACTGGAGCAGCTGCTGATTTTGATTCGAATCCAGGCGTTTCGGTTTACGGGCAAACCCAAGCAACAACTCCTCTGGGAAGCCCATTTTTTACACCACAAGCAGGTGGGGGCACGACCTACTCAGGAACTGTTTGTGCATTCGGCAGGAGGCAATTCCTGGGAGAGTTTGCCTCCTCAGGTGCCGGTATTGGAGGAGCTGGATGTGCGTCAGGATATCTTGGATCAAATCGACATTTTGGAATTCCCACTGGAATCCCCATTCCACTTGCTCCAGGATCCAGGTATTCAAGGGGTGAGGGCGAAGGAGTTGCCGCAGCAGTTAGGAAAAATCGTACAGGTAATTGGCTA
Source organism: Cyclobacterium sp. (assembly GCA_034680425.1). Taxonomy (GTDB): domain Bacteria; phylum Bacteroidota; class Bacteroidia; order Cytophagales; family Cyclobacteriaceae; genus Algoriphagus. The sequence goes on along the minus strand of JAXISU010000113.1, from coordinate 1,404 downwards.
CTTGGTCACCGTCAAGTACACCCGGACGATCAAGGGGGAAGTGATGAATTTTGGAACCTTTATCGATTCGGAAGGGCATTGGATCGACACGGTACACTTCCCTCCTACGGTCAAACAGTATCCGTTCAAAGGTCGAGCGATCTACTGCATCGAGGGGAAGGTAGTGGAAGAGTTTGGCTTCTACTCCCTCGAGGTGCAGCGCATGGAGCGCATGGCCTATTGGAATGCGGAGGGGTAGGGATCTATTAAAAATAGCTTTGTTGGACGAGGTCCAAGCCCAAACAACCTAATTCTTTCCCTTGAGTTTTTTCTTTTCAGTCCCTTTATCAAGAGATTTTACACTGCGCTCAAGTTTCTTGATATCTTCTTCAGCAGGCAGTTGTTCGGGTTTTATTCCACTTTTTCCAAGAAGCCCTCGAACATCTTGATTATTTTTTACATGCTCATCCGCAATTCTTGATTCACCATTCAAATCATGTTGCTGAACATTGAAATTGGTAATTTCAGTTGCTAACTGTTTGGCAGTAATCGTAATCGTAGGTAGGAAATCTGCCAAGGGCCTATTTTCAGGAATTCCTAACTTCTGTTTCATAGCACTGGTGGTGAATCCTCCAAATAATGCCCAGTCTCCCTTGCTCCGAATGTTTGCAAAACCTGCATGGTCCACACCTCTTTCGTAAATATTTTTTGAAAGCTCTAATTCGGTTGCCGCCAATTTTTCACGAGCATATAGCCGCTCATTCAGACGAATTCGTTCTTCAAGCAATTCTTGTTTCCTTGTTTGAATTGCAAAGTAGCTTTGTGCAAATGCGATTTCTTCTTTCTTCGGATCACCGTTTTGAGCAATGAGATAGCAGGCATATCGAGTAAGTAGGATATCCTCCTTTTTTCTTTCAGCTCCAGAACCGATTTTGACCATTTTGTTGACGTCAACGAAATGGTCTGAAACGGTTTCCTTGGTGTTTTTGCAACTTTCCTTGGCTTTAACCACTGCATTCACAAAATTTCTCCAATCTGAATAACCAAGAAGTTCTTGGAGCTCTCTTGCCAACCAAAACTCGACTCCGTCTTGTTCGTGAGCGGATTCTTCGAAAGATTTATTCAGTTTACTAATCGTTTCCTTATTCATACGGTTCGGTTATTTTTTTTATGTTATTTCTCCGTTGATTTGATCAACTGATCTCATTTTCATGCTTGAAACCAGCTGAGTGTTTACCAGAATCGAGTATTTTCGAATAGATCGCTCAGTTAAAAAAACCTACCCAAGCCAAGAGAAGGAGCAGTTAAAAAAAATCAGCTTAAAAAAATCACCCTTAAGAAGACTTGCCCGTTCCTCTTAAAAATTAGCTAAAAAAGTAGATTAAAAAATCACCCTTTTGTCGCTCCCTCTCCTGCTTGGTAAGT
>JAXISU010000112.1:0-5881 GCA_034680425.1 Cyclobacterium sp. | reverse complement strand
GTAATTCAGCGGCATGCAAGTGCCGCGCAACTGCTGCAAGTGCAGTACCGCATGCCAGAAGTCATCATGGGATTTTCGAATGCACAGTTTTACGAAGGCAAACTCGAAGCTGCAGCCAATACGCTGAGCCATCCCTTTGGAGGCGAGGTGGCCATCCTAGAATGGGTGGATACGGCTGGTTCGGGCTATACCGAACAAGCGGAGGCGGAAAGTCTGAGTACCTTCAATCCCGAAGAAGCCCAGTTTGCCTGTCAGTACCTCAACGATTCGATCTTACGGATTGGCTATGGGTTGTTTAAGGAAAAAGGTTGGACCATTGGTTTGATTGCACCTTATTCCGCACAGGTGCGGCGCTTGCGCCACTTGATTTTTGATACCTATGTCTTCCCCAATCTGAAGGCTTTTTCAGACTTGATTACCATCGACACGGTGGATGGGTTTCAAGGGCAGGAGCGAGACCTGATGCTGATTTCCCTGACACGCTCCAATGAGCGGGGGGAAATTGGATTTTTGTCGGACAAGCGTAGAATGAATGTGGCAATCACTCGCGCCAAGCGAAAATTAATTTTGGTAGGAGATAGTAGCACCTTGGCGCAACATGAATTTTTCGATGCGCTGCATCGCTATGTGGAAGAAAAAGGTGCTTACCGGAGTGTTTGGGAGTTTTTGTAAGTTCTCAGGCTTCTGAATCCTCACTTGGGTTCGGTAAATCGATTGGTTTACCGAATGCTTCTGCTGGGACCAAGGTGACCCATTTTCCCATCTTCTTTTGAATGACTTTGAAGTGGTGCTGCTCCTCTGGGGTAATTAGGCTAATCGCATGACCGGTGGCTCCTGCTCTGCCTGTACGACCGATGCGGTGGATGTAATCCTTTGGGGAGCGGGGTAGTTCGTAGTTGATCACTAGGGGCAATCCCTGAATATCGATGCCTCGTGCTGCGAGGTCGGTAGCGACCAGCACCCTGGTTTTCCCAGACTTAAACTTGGCCAGGGCTTCTGTACGTGCTCCTTGGCTCTTGTCTCCGTGAAATGCGACTGCGTTTATCCCATTTTTATTCAATTTCACAACCATGTTATCCGCAGTGCGGATGGACGAGGCAAATACTAGGATTTGTTTCCAATCTCCAGACTGAATGAGTTGGCGGAGAAAAGGCCCTTTGGTTTCCGGACTTACGCGATAGGCTTCCTGATGGATGGCGTCAGGGGTGAAATCTGTTGGGGCAACTTGAATTTCAACAGGGTTTTTGAGGAGTTGCTGGATAAGAGTAGCGAGTTCTTGGTCTTGGGTCGCAGAAAATAGCAGCGTTTGTTTCTTTTTTGGGGTGAGTTCCAGGAGGTGATCCATCTCCTCGCGAAAGCCCATTTGCAGGAGTTTGTCTGCTTCATCGATCACGAGGGTTTGGATGCGGCTGATGCCTACGGAATTCCGCCCCACCAGGTCAATTAATCTTCCTGGGGTGGCAATTAGGATTTCGACACCGCCTAATTTCATCATTTGAGGATTGATCGATACGCCTCCAAAGATGGCGAGGGATTTGATGCGTCGGGGGAGAAAGCGACTGAAGTTTTCGGTAACCTCAGCCACTTGGATAGCCAATTCCCGGGTAGGTACAAGTACCAAAACGGGCACCTGTCGATCTCTTGGAGCCTCTTGCTGAAGAAGCTGCTGCAGGATGGGCAGGATGTAGGCGGCAGTTTTTCCTGAACCGGTAGGTGCTAGACCTAGGATGTCTTTTTGTTGCAAAACTGCAGGGATAGCCTCCACCTGGATGGGATAAGGCGTATCGTAATTGGCTCGTTGAATAGCCGTCAACAGTGCAGGGGAAAGACCTAGGTCGGAAAAATGCATGAGATTAATTTTGACAAAGGTACGAATACGCAAGGAAAGGCTGATCCCTTTGGAAAATGAGTTGAAGGAATAGGGATGAAATCCCTAGGAAGGGATTAGGATATCACCAAACTGATCAGGTACAGTACAGCCATGGCAGAGAAGGAGGTGATGAGGGTTCCCAAACTGTGGGAGAGATTGCCTTGCTTGGTGCTCATGCCCGAAAGTTGCGTGACCACCCAAAAGGCAGAATCGTTGGCATGGGAGATGGCAAGGGCACCCGATCCGATGGCGATGGTGGCGAAAACTTTCAGCATATCCGTGTCGAGTCCTAGAGGGCCTAGTAGTGGAGCGACGATGGAAGCCGTAGTGATCATGGCTACCGTGGTGGATCCTTGGGCACATTTAAGTCCAAATGCAAGGAGGAAAGGAAGAAATAGTCCCCAATTTGCACCCTGAAGGGAGTCAGTGACTACTGCTCCAATGCCCGAGTTCTGCAGCATTTTTCCAAACACTGCCCCTGCCCCCGTAATGAAGATCACTGGTGCAGCGGCGATTAGGGCTTCCCCAATCCAGCCCGTTGCAGATAATAATTTTCTGTCTAGTTTTTTGGGTAAGGTAAACGAAAGCAGTGCTCCTATCAACAGCGCGATGATCGGGCTTCCCAAGAAGGTAAGCACTTCAGGTAAGGTGCCTTCACCAAATGGTTTGGATGGGTAACTAGCAATGGAAGCCAGAAAAATCAAACCCAGGGGAGTTAGAATAGGGAGGAGGGAGGTTGCTAACTTCGGTCGTTCTTCTGGGAGGATGTATTGATCTTGAGGATTTTCTTGAGGACGAACGGAAATCTTTGTCACCCACTTTTGCACGAAAAAATAGACGGGAATCAAGGCGATTAAGGAAACAATCGTGCCGTAGAGGATCACTTGTCCTAGGTCTGCTCCCAAAATACCAGCCGTCGCAATGGGTCCTGGAGTAGGAGGAATCAAAGAGTGACTAGCCATAGCGCCCAAGGAAACTGCTACGATGGTGGCAGCATAGGAAACCGTACTTTTAGCAGAAAGAGACTTGGCGATGGGATTCATCATCAAGATGGTGCTGTCCCCAAATACAGGAATAGAAAGTACCCAGCCGCTGAGCATCAAGGAGAGGTTGATTGATTTTTCACCCACCCAGGACAATACCTTCTCGGCAATTACCATGGCTCCCCCAGTTTTCTCAAGGAAGGTTCCTAGGATCACCCCAAACAATATCAGCAAGCCCACATTACCCATGACACCCCCAAAGCCGTCGGTGATGGATTGTAAAATCATTTTGAGGTCCATGCCTACGAGCAAACCATACCCGATGGCTCCACCAAAAAGCGCTAGAAAGGGATGGATTTCGTAGCGGATGATGGCGATTAAGACAAAGGCGATGATAAGTAAGAGAAAGAGGAGCGTAGTCATGTTTGGAAGTAAGGGGTGGGCTAAAGGCTGTGGCTATCAAAAATTAGGAAAAAAGTAACTAAAACGAGCTATTGACCAACGATTTATTCCAAATTTTCCAAAGGATGGCTTGGATTGTGGATGCATGGTTTGGCCTCCAAGCTTTTTCAAATCAGCACAGTCAGGAAAAAAGAATTAGAAGAATAATCAGCAGGCAACAACCCCCACTAAATCCATAGCCCCTGAGTAAGCGTGTCCTTAGTTGGGGACTTCCCAAGTAGCAGCCCAAACCCAGCTTGACAAGTGTATTGGATAAGCAGGCAAGTAGAATAGCAACTTCCGCTAAGGGAAGTGAAATGGAACTACCGGTAAGTTTGGCGATGGAAATGCTGACTGCATCAATATCCGAGATTCCAGCTAGGATACTGGAAATAAGAGTTCCTTTGTCTCCAAAGTAATCATTGGCATAGCTTACTGCCAGGAGGATAAGCACGTAGATTCCTCCAAAAATCAAGGCACCAACCAAATCAAGCGGTTTAGAGATGGCTGTTGTATCGGTTTGGGTAGCAAGTTTTTCCCCTTTCAAATGGGTATAGATAGTGATACCTAAGGCAGCTAGGAGCAGTAGGATGAGGTACACCGCAAGTGAGCGGAATAGTGGGGCATGGAAGAGGGCGGTCCACACCCCAACTCGGATATAGAGGATGGAGGAAGCTCCCAAAATCGCAGTAGCACAGGAAGCGGATAAGGATGGATCTTCCTTACTTTTTTTGGAATAGACCCAGGTGATCGAAGTGCTGGATACCAATCCTCCCAAGAGTCCTCCCAAAAGAATTCCACGATGATTGCCTAGCGTTTTGATCAAGATATAACCCGAAAACCCCAATGCGGAAGTCAACAAAACTACCCAGCCGATCTCTTTGGGGTTAAGGACTTCGTATGGCCCATAATTTTTATCCGGAAGAAAGGGAAAAATAAGTAGGGCTAAGACCACAAAGCGAATGAAGGCATAGAGCTCTTCGGTGGTAATTTTCCCTACAAAGGTTTTGATCTTAAATTTGGAAGAGAGCAGGACGATCACAATCACGGTGAGCATCAGGCTAAAGGAAATCAAGCCATAAGCGGCCATGCTGCCAAGTACAAAGGTGAGAAGCGCAGTGACTTCTGTAGTCAACCCTCGATCTCCTTGTAAGGCAGTTTGCCAGTAGGCCACGGCCGTGAGGATTACCAGCCCTAAAAATAGGGCGATGTAGATCCAGGGAGAGAATAGAAAGTAGAAAAGTACGGATACACAGCCCAGCAAGGCATAAAAAGTAAAGGTTCGAATCCCAAAATACCCGCTGGCATGTTCCTTTATGGCGCTGTATTGCCTTTCCAAACCGATCACCACCCCAATACCTATACTCACGAGCAGCCGTACAAAAAACTCCCAAGAGCTTAGGGTAAAGTGTTCGGTGTCGATCAGCAATTCGTCCATCATGGGCAAGCAGTCTCCTGAATTCAGTTATTTACCGTCTTTGCCCTGGACCTATCCTTGCGGATAGTCTAGTTCAGTTTTTTGGTAAAGAAGGCAATGGTTTTTTCCCAAGCCGCCTTAGCAGTGGGTTCGTCGTATCGTGGCGTGCTGTAGTTGTGAAACCCGTGATTGACATTCGGGTAGTTGATCATCTCAAACTCTTTACCATTGGCTTTAAGTGCAGCTTCGTAGGCAGGCCATCCCGCATTGACACGCTCGTCCAGCGCAGCATAGATGATCAAAAGTGGAGCATTGATTTTGGGAACATCGCTGACTTCGGGCTGACCCCCATAGTAGGGTACTGCTGCTTTGAGGTCTGGGATTCGTACTGCCATCATGTTGGAAATCCAACCGCCAAAGCAAAAGCCTACTACCCCAACTTTTCCATTGCAGTCGGGATGGTTCTTTAAAAATTCATAAGCGGCAATAAAGTCTTCTAGCATTTCCTCACGGGTACGCTTGGCCTGCATGGCTCGACCCTCGTCGTCATTGCCCGGATAGCCTCCTAGCGGAGTCAAGGCATCTGGGGCAAGGGAAATAAACCCATCCACAGCACACTTTCTGCCCACATCTTCGATGTAGGGATTGAGGCCCCGGTTTTCATGGACTACGATGATACCTGGAAACTTGCCCTTGCCGGTAGGCTTGGACAAAAGTGCTTTGATTTGTCCACCACCTTTGGGGGAATTGTACATCAGGTAATCCGAACTCTGTAGTCGCTCGTCGTCTAGGGCCACCGTGCGTCCGCTGGCGTAATCGGGCATCATGCTACCCAAAAGGGCTGCAACAGTGATGCCTCCTACCGCATAGACGGAAAGCTTTTCGATGAAGGTTCTGCGATCCAACTTGTTGTGGCAGTAGTAGTCGTAGAGGTCAAATGCCTCCTGCGGGATATCGGCTTTGTTGAGTTTTTCCATGGTCTGAACTAGAGTGAGTTAAGGTAGGGAAAATTAAGCAAGGAAAAAATGACAAATACACCAAATTCAATCAATCCCTGTGGGATAGTGGAGGGGAATAACTCTGGTGATCGTAACTGAGAACTTCCTTGAGTTTCCAAGTTTCCTCTTCCAAAATCCAGAGGTGGGTAAATTTCGCGGTGCTAGTCCAGAG
>JAXISU010000111.1:0-5905 GCA_034680425.1 Cyclobacterium sp. | reverse complement strand
TGTATGTTTTTTCAATGATTTTGGCAGCCTTTTTAAAAGCTCCTTCAGGGTCCCCGTCTCTGCGGAGAACATTTCCAGGTTTGGTGATGTATTCGGCCATCTTAGCCTGATGGGTTTCGGTACTTTCTAATCCCGAAGGCACCTTGAATTGGTATGGGGGTCCTCCAAATCCTGTCATGGAGAAGCTCGATTCTGGAGCCTTTTCCCAAGTGGCTTTGAGGGATTTTTTGGCTTGCAAGACCTCCCAAGTGGAATTGCCTACGATGGCTACCAGTTCTGGAAAGGTAGCCGTATCAAAGAAGTTGCGAACGTAATCCTCCTTGAAAAGCTGAATGGCAAAGGCGTCTTGAATTCCGGGTAGGGAAGTCACCGAAGATGCATCAAAAGAGGCTAACTTCATACCAAAGGCAGGAGGATGTACGATGGCGGCATATTTCATGCCCTCTACCTGGTGATCAATACCAAAGAGTGGGGTGCCGCTGATGATTTTTTCCAAGTCTACATTCTTCTTGGAAGTACCGATGAGTTTAAAGTCTTTTGGATCTTTGAGAGGGACTTCTTCTGGGACGGGTAGGGTAGCGGCCAAGGATGCAAATTCCCCATAGCCTCCTTTTTTTCCAGAGGCCTTGTGTTCGAGCTGACCTGCTCCAGCCGTAATTTCAGAGGCAGGAACCTTCCAGGTTTGTGCAGCGGCAGTAATCAGCAGTTGCTTCGCTGTAGCTCCTGCGGTACGCAATGGAGTCCATCCTTGGCGTATGCCTTGGCTTCCTCCAGTAAACTGGCGCTCGAAGCGCTCTGGCCAGAAGTCCGCTTGTTCGACGAGCACCATTTTCCAATCTACATCTAGCTCTTCTGCCAAAATCATCGGCATGGATGTTTTGATGTTGGAGCCAAATTCTGGATTGGCAGAGTACAGAGTGACTACCCCATTCTCTCCAATTTTGATATAGCTATTCAATTCAAACCATTCCTTGGGGAGCGTCAAGGCTTGTTCAGGGGTAGGTTTGCAGCCAGCAAGCCAGCTAAAACTGAGCACCAAACCTCCACCTGCCAAGGCGGAGACTTTCAAAAATGACCTGCGGTCTAATTTAGTAGTTGAAGTTGCCATGGAATAGAATTTAGAGGTTTTGAGATGCGGTTTTGATGGCTGCCTTGATGCGGAGGTAGGTGCCGCAACGGCAGAGATTGCCCTGCATGGCACTTTCTATTTCTTCATCGGTTGGACTTGGATTTTCTCGAAGCAAGGCAGCAGCAGACATGATCTGACCTGCTTGGCAGTAGCCGCACTGAGGTACGTCGTGTTCGATCCAGGCTAGCTGCACAGGATGGTCGGCTTTTTCAGCAAGACCTTCGATGGTGGTGATTTCGGAACTCCCCACACTAGATACAGGAAGGGAGCAGGAGCGAATTGCTGCGCCATCCAAGTGAATGGTGCAAGCCCCGCACTGGGCCATCCCACAACCAAATTTGGTGCCCACCAAACTCAAGTGATCGCGCAAGACCCAGAGGATTGGGGTATTCGGGTCCACTTCCACTTGCCTGGAGGATCCGTTGATGTTGAGGGTAAATGTTGCCATGGTGAGGAAATTTTAATGAATTAGGAAGGACTCAAAACAATATAACTTACTCTGTATAAATAAACTAAAAGAGAGTTTAATCTAACTTATTTTGTAAGTTGATGGGTGTCTCGTACGCTGCTAAAGGTTAGGGCCAGCAATTGCCAAGCAGTACTTTCTCGTTGATACACCTCGGTCACTGTAAATTCGGTAGATACCTCATTACCACCCACCACGGCATGTAAGGTGATGCGGTTCCAAACCAAGGCGGTATTGCCTACGATTTCGATGGCGGTGTCTTTTACATCCGCTTTCTTATACCAAATGCTTCCAGATTGGATGATTTCAAGTTCCCGAGGGGTGTTCCAAGTACCGCTCATGTGCACAAACTTGGCCTGAGCGTGGAATAGGGGCGTGAGTTTGGCAATGTCTTTGTCAGCCATCCACTGCCACTTGGCTAGGGAAAGGGCCTTGATTTCGTTTGCTACCGACACCTCTTGACTGAAGCCTAGTTGGATGAAACCAACTAGTAAAAACAAGAATAGGATTAGCTTTTTCATAAATTATTGATTTATAACTGAATTTAGTTCAAAACTCCTTATTAGCAGTTGATTTTACCAATCGAAATCAAACCAAGAGTTGAATAAATCAAACATGGGTGTTCAAGTTCTTTTGGTTGAAGAAAATAATGTCCCTCAAACTGTGATTTTGAGCTAAGTTAATCCTCTAACGAACTAATTTTTAAATTTTTAAAAAATCCTTCTGTCCCAATATCTACCCAAAGTCCAATGGATCCAAAAGTGGTCGACCCCAAGAGTTCCTTGACCAAAAAAGCAGGAGCCAGTTGATCATTGAGGTAGAGGGTGGCCGACCTATCTTTTACTACAATTTTCATCCGAATCCATTCGTCAAGCCCGATATCGGCGTAGGTTTCGTACTCCCCTTGGGTAGTGGCTCGGAGTTTATCGAATTTGTAATCTGGGTAGGAAAAGTATTGCAGTGTATGATTTCTGCGAAATTGGTCATCTGCACGACCATTTGTAGGACGAAGGTAAATTGATTCAAAGGCCGATTGGGTGGGATGGATGCGAAATGCGATCCCAATAAAACCTCTTGCCAGGGTTGGAGCATTAGGGAGTAGTCGACTCAAAACCTCAACCTCAATGACGGTATTGTCTAGGTCTAGCCCATTTACTTTGACAAAGGTGGCCTCGTCTACAGTTGCCCCCATGCGATTGGGGTCAAAAGGTAGGGAATTCAAATCCCGTTCTATTCTAAGTACTTCCTCTCCATTCAGGGGTACTACCGAAGCCTTGACATGGGAAAGTGAAAATTCCCTTCCTTCAAAATGAATGGTTTGGGCCTTTCCTACTTGGAAAAAGGAAGAAACAAAAAACACCAAGAGTGAGACGAAAATTTTAGAAAAGTTCGAGGGCATAATTTCTTTTCGGTTTGAGCTAGTAAGGTAGATCAAAGAAAAGGGATGGATTGAAAACAAAAAAACATAATTGGATTTGTCTGGTCTGATTTCAATTGAATTTTTGTCCTCTCACCAAAGAATTACTAGCCTTAATTGTTTGAAAAACATAAATTTTCATTTGATGAATGGTTAAGAAAATTTATTCCTAAGTCTCATCTTTGTATTCTTAACAAGATGTTCTCATGCAATTACAGCCTATTTGGTCAAATTTTTCAGCCAAGAAATTAAATTTTCAACAGTTCCGTAAGGCAATCTGTGTATTGATTTTTACAAGTTTGGGGTGGTCTCACTCCCTTACCGCGCAAGAAGCTACTTCGGCAACTCCTACGGGTCAGTTTGGGGGAGTGATCACAGCCACCAACAATGGGGTATCTATCATTCCTTCCTTTACCTTGGGTAGACCGGCACTCTTGTTTGATTTGAGCTTGTCCGGAGAGCGCTTCTCCTTTGATCCCATGCTTCGCTTTGGGATGGATGGAAAGCCTTGGTCCTTCGTATTTTGGGGTCGCTACAAAGCCATTAAAGACAAGCGCTTTACCTTATCTTTAGGAGGACACCCGGCATTTATTTTTCAAGAACGATTGGTGAAAGTGAATGGTGGGGAAGAAAAAATGCTGGTGAGCCAGCGATTTTTGGCCATGGAAATTGCACCCATGTATAAAATCTCCAAAAAGTTGAGCATGGGGGTGTATTACCTGCAGGGCCATGGATTTAATCCGGTACCCCCTAGGGATTCCCGATTTGTAGCGCTCAATACCGTCATTTCAGGACTTCCAGTGGGAGGAGGGTTTAACATGCGGATTAACCCCCAGCTTTTTTACCTCAAGGTGGATGACACTTCGGGGACCTACATCACTTCCAATTTTACGGTAACCAAACCCGGATTTCCAATCGGTTTTCAAGGTTTGGTCAACCAAAAAATCGAGTCCAGCATTCCTGGTGATGATTTCATATGGAATGTAGGCTTGCTCTACATTTTTTCCACCCCCTACCACAAAGCGAAGTAAGTGCCGTGGAAAAGATCGAAACGCTAGAGGAATTTTACCAAAGGAAGTTCAATTGGATTCCTGAAAGCTTAAAAAACGATTTGGGCCATTTTAACCTATTTAGCCTAAAACCTTACTTAGAAGGAAAACTCAAGGCGGTTCCCTACCGAAGACGCGACTTTTACAAAATCATGCTCTTCAAAGGGAGCAGTACGGTACATTTTGCCGATCGGGTCTACGAAGTCAAAAAACAAGCCCTTTCCTTCTCGAATCCCTTGGTTCCCTACAAATGGGATCATTTGGATGCCGAGAGCTCAGGGATGTATTGCATCTTCAATTCTCACTTTTTCTCCAATTTTGGAAATATCCAACAATACGAGGTATTTCAACCCTCAGGTACCCATGTCTTTGAACTTGGCGATGAGGAGGCCGATCAGGTAGCACAGCTATTTGCTCGAATGGAAACTGAGTTTAATTCTGAATACAAGTATAAATACGATGCGCTTCGAAATCTGGTCTTTGAGTTGATTCACTTTGGCATGAAGCTGGAGCCAGCAGGAGTCAAGCAAACTCAGCAGGGAATTGCCGCCTTGCGGATTGCCTCAATTTTCTTAGAATTATTGGAACGGCAATTTCCCATTGACGAAAGCCATTCGGCCATTCAACTTCGCAGTGCCTCAGACTTTGCTCAGCAATTGAATATCCATGTCAATCACCTCAATCGGGCGGTCAAGGAAATGACAGGAAAGACCACCACCCAATTGATTGGGGAACGCATTCTGCAGGAAGCCAAAGTGTTGCTAACCCACAGTACCTGGAATGTATCGGAAATTGGGTATGCTCTTGGATTTTCGGAAGTAACCCACTTTACGAATTTCTTCAAAAAACAAGCGGGCCTGAGCCCAAGTTTGTACAGAAAGAGGTGATTGGAAAAAGAAGCAAGAGGCAAGAAATAAGAGCCAAGAAATTAGATCTTAGTAGGAATACAATTTGTCTAATCTCTTGTTTCTAATCTCTTGTTTCTGATAGTCTTCACATTCAGTTCCATTAATCCCTAATTTTTCCTAACATAGCACTATGCTTCACGATAGTTTTGGCCGTATTCACGATTACCTGCGAATTTCGCTGACAGATCACTGCAATTTCCGTTGCAGCTACTGCATGCCTGTGGAGGAAATGGAGTGGATGCCACAGTCCAAGCTGATGAGTGCTCAGGAGATTATCAAACTGGCCCAAGTTTTTGTGGGATTGGGCGTAAAAAAAATACGCTTGACAGGAGGAGAGCCTTTGGCACGGAAGGAATTCCCAGAGATTCTGGAGCAGCTTTCCTCGCTACCCGTGGAACTCACCCTCACTACCAATGGGGTCCTCATTCACAAGCACTTGGAGGCCCTCAAAAAAGCAGGGGTTCGCTCCATCAACGTCAGTTTGGATACCTTGCAGCCGGAGAAGTTTTTCAAACTAACCCGTCGGGATCAGTTTTCTCAGGTGTGGGACAACATCCAACTCCTGCTTCAATCCGGTTTCCGGGTCAAACTCAATGCTGTGGCCCTTCACGACATGATCGAAGAGGAAGTGGGAGACTTTGTGCAGCTCACGGAAAAGTTGCCCATTCATGTGCGATTTATTGAATTTATGCCCTTTTCGGGCAATCACTGGCAAAGCAAACAGGTGGTGACCGCCGCAGCGCTTCTTGAACTCATACAACCTCGATTTGCTGTAGTCAAATTGGACGATCAGCAGCACGATACCGCCAAAAAATACCAAGTACCTGGTTTTGCTGGCACCTTTGCCTTCATCACCACTATGAGTGAGCACTTTTGCGGCAGCTGCAACCGCCTGCGACTCACTGCGGATGGTAAAATCAAAAATTGCCTCTTTGG
>JAXISU010000110.1:0-6056 GCA_034680425.1 Cyclobacterium sp. | reverse complement strand
GAACTGGCTGGGGCTGTTTGCATTTGGAAACCTTTGGTGCCAAGCCAAGATGAATTTGCCAACGAAGGATTGAAATTTTTGAAAAAATGGGCCTCAGAATAAGTTTAGGCTAATAAAAATAAAAACCATGACCACTAAAAGATTAAATATCGCCATAATCGGCTTGGGATTTGGAGCCGAATTTATTCCCATCTACCAGAAGTATCCGCATGCCAATTTGTATGCGGTATGTCAGCGAAATAGAGAAAAAGCGGAAGCCATTGCAAAAGCTTTTGGTATTGAAAAAGTGTACACAGACTACGAAGAGCTTCTTAAAGATCCCAATATCGATGCAGTACACATCAATACCCCTATCCAAAACCATGCGGAGCAATCCATCCAAGCCCTAAAGGCAGGAAAGCATGTGGCCTGTACTGTGCCGATGGCTACGACGGTAGAAGAATGCCGACAAATCGTGGAATTGACTAAATCCACTGGTCTGACGTACATGATGATGGAGACGGTTATTTACAGCCGGGAATTCCTATTTGTCAAGGAAATGTACGAGAAAGGTGAGTTGGGCAAAATCCAGTTTCTCCGTGCCTCCCACCAGCAAGAAATGGCCGGCTGGCCAGGGTACTGGGAAGGCCTCCCTCCCATGCATTACGCTACCCATTGTGTAGGACCGGTACTTGCACTTCCCAAAGGGCAAGCAGAATACGTGTCTTGCTTTGGATCAGGAAGAATAGATGAAGAACTGATTCCTAAGTATGGTTCTCCTTTTGCGATTGAAACCTGCCACATCAAGCTCAAAGATTCCGACTTGTCCGCAGAAGTAACCCGTTCGCTGTTCAAAACTGCCCGTCAATACAGAGAAAGCTTTGATGTCTATGGATCCAAAAAATCCTTTGAATGGACGCTTATTGAACATGAAGATTCAGTAATCCATACAGGCGAAGTGCCAGAGCGAGTAAAAATCCCTGATTACGCCCATTTGCTCCCTGCTGAAATTGCTTCATTTACTCAGCAAGGGGTCTATGATGCGGACGACAACCAGCACCTTTCCTTTATTCAGGGATCTGGGCACGGCGGTTCGCATCCGCACCTCGTACATGAATTTGTAAGCGCACTTGCAGAAGGACGAGCACCCTATCCGGATGCAGCACAGTCTGCCAACATTACCTGTGTAGGAATCCTGGCGCATGAGTCGGCCATGGAGGGAGGAAAAATCAAACAGCTTCCAGATTTTACACTTGGTTGAAATGAAAAGGCCTGAATCACAAATTCAGGCCTTTTTTTTGTTATCTAATTTCTAGATTCTCCACTCAAAAAAAATCTAACCAGGTTTATTGAATGTAATTAGAGATATAAAATTTAATTATGATTTAATGTATTGAATGCTAATGAATTAAGTTAAGCCTTTATATTTAACTAAATAATCCCATCTGGATGAAAAAACCGAAGGTACTTAAACGGGTTAAGAAAGTTGAATTAAACCCACAAGGGAATTATAGAACCTTATCTGGTGTAGAACACTTTGCAGCTGTTTGGGATGAATCAAAACTTCGACACTTGTTACGAAGAACCTTGTTTGGGTTCAAGCAAGAAGATTTTACTGCCTGGAAGGGCAAAAGTTTAGCTGAGGCAGTACAATTGCTATTAACCTCGAGTCCATCTCCCCTACCTCCTGTCAATAACTACAACGATAGTAGTTTTTCAGATCCTACCGTACCTGCAGGGCAAACTTGGGTAAATGCTCCTTACGATGGAAATGCCAATGGACGAAGAAACAGTTCTTTAAAGTCCTGGTGGCTTGGAAATCTCCTTCAGCAGACTTCCTCTATTCATGAGAAAATGACTCTCTTTTGGCACAATCACTTTGCCACAGAAGCAGCGGATGTAGGAGATGCACGCTACATGTATCGGTATTATAGCCTCTTACGAAAGTATGCCTTGGGTAATTTCAAAGAATTTGTCTTGGAAATCACTAAGGATCCCGCCATGCTCCGCTACCTCAATGGCTATCAGAACAATAAAAATGCACCTGATGAAAACTATGCGCGGGAACTGCAGGAGTTATTTACGCTTGGCAAAGGTCCGCTCGTGTTTTACACCGAAGCAGATGTGAGAGCAGCTGCCCGCGTTTTGACAGGCTACACTGTAAACGCCACCACAATTTCTTCTTCTTTTGATCCCAATCGACACGATACCGGCAACAAGCAGTTTTCAGCCTACTACCAAAATAAAGTTATCCTCGGGAAAACAGGTGTGAATGGGGCAAAGGAAACAGAAGAGTTAATAGACATGCTGTTTTTACAAGATGAAACCGCGCTTTACTTGTCTCGAAAACTCTATCGGTTCTTCGTTTACTATGAAATTGACGCAGCCACAGAGGCGAATGTTATTGTGCCAATGGCTAATCTTTTTAGGGCAAGTAAATATGAAATCAAGCCTGTTCTAGAGTTGCTATTGAGTAGTACTCATTTTTACGATCCGGTGAATGTAGCAGGCATGATCAAAAGCCCTTTGGATTATTGCGTGGGCTTGTGCAAGGAATTTAAAATGCAATTTCCTGATAGTACTGACTTTGCGAATCAATACCTCATGTACGATTACATTCGGACTCAGGCAAGTAATATGCAACAAAATTTGGCAGATCCCCCAACTGTCTCGGGTTGGCCAGCTTATTACCAGGCACCTCAATTTCATGAGTTATGGATCAACTCAGATACGCTACCTCGAAGAAATCAGTTGATGAATATCCTGCTTACTTCAGGATACACCCGAAACGGTAAAAAAATCTTCATCGATGTACTCACCTACGTCAATGCACTTTCCAATCCTGGAAATCCCAATCTTCTGATAAGTGATACGGTAGCTCATCTCTGTGCCATTGATTTGACTTCAGAAGTGATTCAATTCCTAAAAGGTATTTTGTTGTCAGGCCAATCCACTGACTCCTATTGGACAGATGCATGGACAAGCTACAAAGCCAATCCAACCAATACCGTGACGCGAAACATGGTGGTCAGTCGCCTGAATTCCATGTTTAGTTACCTGTTGAACCTCCCTGAATACCAACTGTCATGAAAAGAAGGGATTTTCTACAAGCAATCGGTCCTGCGGGAATTGTATTTCCCGGTCTAATCAATGGCTTTACCTTCAAGGCTTTTGCTGAGTCGCCTTTGGTGTCGGCACTTATCCAAGCCCCCACCGAAACAGACCACGTATTGGTCATTATCCAACTCAATGGAGGTAACGATGGCTTGAATACGGTGATTCCTTTTGATCAATACGACCAATTGGCCAATGCGCGTAGCAACATTATCATTCCTAAAAATAAGTTACTCAAACTCAATGGAACCAGTCTGACTGGGCTTCACCCCTCCATGACGGGCCTTCAGACTCTTTTCAACGAGGAAAAACTTCAGATCATTCAGTCAGTAGGTTACCCTCAGCCCAATTTTTCACATTTTCGAGCGACTGATATCTGGATGAGTGCTTCAGATTCCAATCAATATGTCAATTCGGGTTGGACCGGACGCTACCTTGCAGAAGAATACGCGGGATACCCTACCGGATACCCCAATACGGTGATGCCAGATCCTTTGGCTATCCAAATAGGTTCTTTCGTATCCCCAGCTATGCAGGGACCCTCTGTCAATATGGGGATGGCGATTTCTGATCCAGTCAATTTCTACAACCTCATCAATGGCATCCAAGGTGCGTCGCCGAATACCCGAGGGGGAAAAGAGCTCACCTACATCCGTCAAGTTGCGCAGCAGACCACACAATACGGAGCTGCCATCAAAAATGCAGCTGCCAAAGTTACCAAGCAGTTTTCTGGTTACCCTACGGGAAATTCACTAGCAGACCAATTGAAAATTGTGGCCCGCCTGATTGCGGGTGGCCTGAAAACTCGAATATACATGGTGAGTTTGGGAGGCTTCGATACCCATGCGCAGCAGGTGATCGCCAATGCAACCGATACAGGAGCGCATGCGCGGCTTTTGCAGCGTGTATCAGAAGGAATCAAGGCGTTTATGGATGACCTTACCTTCTTAAATGCACACAAGCGCGTCATCGGCATGACGTTCTCTGAATTTGGTCGCCGCATCAAATCCAATAGTAGCGGGGGTACCGATCACGGCGCCGCAGCGCCGCTGTTCGTATTTGGTCACTATGCACAAAATGATGTGTTGGGAACAAGCCCAGAGATACCTATAGTTACTTCCGCTTCTGCAAATGTGCCGATGCAATACGATTTCAGGTCAGTTTATTCTTCCTTACTCAAACAATGGTTTTGCGTGCCTGATACCACCTTGGAAAGCGTGATGCTCAAGAATTTCCAAAACTTAAGGGTAGTGAAATCTTCGGCTCCCTGTATGTCCAGCAGTCCGGAAATACTTCCTGGATTGGATACTAAAATTCTTTTGACCAATTATCCCAATCCCTTCCAGTCTTCGACTACCCTTTCCTATGAAAGTAATGGTGGGCATACCTTGCTCCAAGTATTCAATACGGAAGGCAAATTGATCAAAACGTTGATTGATAAGGAGGTCTCCGCTGGCAGTCATAAGATCACCTTTGAAAACGAGGGCTATGCTCCAGGCATTTATTATGCTCGCTTGCAAAATAGTACCCAACAGCAAACCCGAACCATGATTTTAGGAAGGTAAGTAATGATTTACTTACATCTTTACTTTTAGGTGTTGAATTTAATTACCTATAAATAAGAGGTTTACCTTACCTTTTTTACCGCATTTTTTCCCAGCTTGTACACCATACTGAGTACCGATCCTAGCGCAGATTTTTTTGGATTGGGATTTTTTCCCTCCCCCATCAAGTGGAGTTGATCCGTGTACCAAATGATTTCCAAGGGGAAGGTTTTATCCAAAAATTTCCAACCAGTAGTCAAAGGCTTTACCTGGCTCGTTACTGCTGCGCCGGACAACAATTGATTCGGGAAATCGGGTTGAATAGCGAGAGTGCGGGCTATTCCGATTACATCACAGGCACCGGATTCCAAGGCTGCATTCATTCCTTGCGCCGAGCGAAATCCACCAGTAAGCATCAGAGGACTGTGAACCAGTTTCCGTACCACTTCACAATAGGTTAAAAAATAAGCCTCGCGCGTCTTGGTAGACTCTTTTTGAGCAGCTCCCATCATGGCAGGAGCTTCGTAGGTACCACCTGATATTTCAATCAAATCCATACCCAAGACACTCAATTGCTTGATGACTTCCATGGAATCCTCTTGGGTAAATCCACCTTTCTGAAAGTCGGCAGAGTTTAACTTGATGCCAACTGGAAAGGAATCCCCTACTTCCTTACGAATGGCCAGATACACTTCTTTGACAAAGCGCATGCGATTTTCAAGGCTCCCTCCCCACTGATCACTTCGTTGGTTGTGGGTAGGAGAAAGAAACTGACTGACCAAATAGCCGTGCGCACCATGGATCTGCACTCCAGTAAATCCACTTTCCTTGCAGACTTTTGCAGCATAAGCAAAGCGTGCAATGATGTCGAGTATTTCTGCTTCAGTCAGTGCTCTTGGCGTATTGAATAAGCGATCCAAAGGCTTCTTGAGCGAAATAGCAGAAGGAGCCACGGGCTCTTTACTTAGGAATTTTGGTGATTGCTTCCCAGGATGATTCAGCTGCACCCAGATGTGCGTGCCTTCTCTTTTTCCTGCAGCAGCCCAAAGTGGTAAATTTGCATCTTGAATTCCATGTTCGATGACCACATTGTGTGCCTCACCCAAGGCAAATCGATCCACCATCACATTTCCTGTAATTAGCAGCCCTATCCCCCCTTCTGCCCAACGAGCATACAATCGGTTAAACTTCTCATTTGAGGTATAGCCACGGGAACCCATGTTTTCACTCATGGCGGATTTACCTAAGCGATTTTTTAATGTAGCCCCACAAGGGAGTTGAAGTGTTTCGGTTAATTTACTAGACATGGTGAATTTGGACGGTATTTGTTCTGAAAGCACGAGTATACCCAATAAATAAAGAAGTAACAAAGCTGAAACTCCTTTAAATCCAATGAGATCTGCGTGTCGGCAGACAGGG
>JAXISU010000109.1:0-6103 GCA_034680425.1 Cyclobacterium sp. | reverse complement strand
TTTTTCGTATTCGAGGTAGTTGATAAAAGAATCAATCATGGGACCAATTTGCTACTTAAGATAAGGAATTAATCGGATTCCTTTTGTGCAAAAAGTCAGTTCCTAAAAATCAATTCATTCCCAAGTGAATGGCAAAGACAAAAAAAAGCACCAACTGAAAGTTGGTGCTTGATATGGGTAGGCGGATTTCGCTTACTTCATGAATTCATTCTGAAGTTTTTGCTTATACGCAGCCTTAATTACTTGATCTCTTCTCTTTACAGAAGGCTTAGTAAATGCTTGACGGGCTCTCAATTCACGAACCGCACCGGTTTTGTCAAACTTCTTCTTAAAACGCTTAAGCGCCTTATCGATAGATTCGTTTTCTTTAATGTTGATTATGATCATAGCTGTACACCTCCTTTCGGATTGCAAATGTACAGGTTATCTTTTTAATTCCAAGGTAAAACTCAAAAAGTGAGGATAAAAATGGTCAACGGCTAACGGTCCACTGTCCACAGCCCATCAAATTGAACTTCAACCTTGTTTTCTTTGGGGATTGGTAAGAATGCGGATACTTACAAAAGAAAAAAGCCCAACAAGAACTGCTGGGCTTTCATGTAAATGGGGGGGGGTGATAAAACTTAGTCTACGACTTTTTCAGCCAAGACCACGATGGTATTTTGCTTTACTTCCACCACGCCGCCTTCTACTTGGAAAGACTGTTTGCCTTCAGCAGTAGTGAAGGAAACAGGGCCTTTGGCCAAGGCAGAGACAATCGGTGCGTGATTGGTCAGGACTTGAAACGCGCCCAAAGCTCCAGGAAAGGTAGCTTCACTCACTTCTCCCTGAAAAACTTTTTTGTCTGGCGTAACGATCTCTAAGTGCATAGCGTATTCGGTCTTCTGTAAATGGTCTTCTCCACTGCCTAGTTTCACAACTAGTTAGTCTAGGCAGAGAGGAGGGTAAATTTAGCTTACTTCTGCAAGCAACTTCTCGCCCTTAGCGATGGCATCTTCGATGCTTCCTACCAAGTTGAAGGCTGCCTCTGGAAGGTGGTCAAGTTCACCATCCATAATCATGTTGAATCCTTTGATGGTGTCCTTGATGTCTACCAATACTCCTTTAAGACCGGTAAACTGCTCGGCTACGTGGAAAGGCTGAGACAAGAAACGTTGTACACGACGTGCGCGGTGTACCACCTGCTTATCTTCCTCAGAAAGTTCTTCCATACCCAAGATGGCAATGATGTCCTGAAGTTCCTTGTAGCGCTGAAGGGTTTCCTTTACGCGCTGCGCACAGTTGTAGTGATCGTCTCCCAAGATATCTGGAGAGAGGATTCGAGAAGTAGAATCAAGTGGATCCACAGCAGGGTAGATACCCAATTCCGCAATCTTACGAGACAATACGGTAGTCGCGTCCAAGTGAGCGAATGTGGTCGCTGGAGCCGGGTCAGTCAAGTCATCCGCAGGTACGTAAACGGCCTGTACGGAAGTGATCGAACCATTTTTAGTAGAGGTGATTCGTTCCTGCATGGCACCCATTTCTGTGGCCAAAGTTGGCTGGTAACCTACTGCAGAAGGCATACGTCCAAGAAGTGCGGACACTTCGGAACCTGCCTGAGTGAATCGGAAAATGTTGTCGATAAAGAACAAGATGTCTTTTCCTTGACCTGATCCGTCACCATCACGGTAGTATTCCGCAAGGGTAAGACCAGTAAGGGCCACGCGAGCACGTGCTCCTGGAGGCTCGTTCATCTGTCCAAATACGAATGTTGCTTTGGATTCTTCCAACTTCTTAAGATCTACCTTGGATAGATCCCATCCGCCTTCAGTTTCCAAGCTATGGATAAAGTCGTCACCGTAGGTTACGATGCCTGACTCGATCATTTCTCTCAAAAGGTCATTTCCCTCACGGGTTCTTTCTCCTACACCTGCAAATACAGACAATCCAGAGTACGCTTTCGCGATGTTGTTGATCAATTCCTGGATCAATACCGTCTTGCCTACCCCTGCACCACCAAAGAGACCAATTTTACCCCCTTTGGCATAAGGTTCGATCAAGTCGATTACCTTGATACCGGTGAATAATACTTCGGTAGCAGTTGAAAGGTCCTCAAATTTAGGAGCGGAGCGGTGGATTGGAAGTCTCTTTCCAGCAGGCAATTGTGGTAGGCCGTCAATGGCCTCACCTACTACATTGAAAAGACGGCCTTTGATGCCTTCGCCAGTTGGTACTGAGATGGGCTGACCTAAATCTCGTACTTCCATGCCGCGAACCATACCTTCTGAAGAATCCATTGCGATGGTTCTTACTCGGTCTTCACCTAGGTGCTGCTGCACTTCCAACACGACCTTTTGGCCATTTTCTTTGGTGAGTTCTAGCGCGTCTAAGATGTTAGGCAGTTTTCCGCCTTCAAAGGATACGTCCACTACAGGGCCGATTACCTGAGTTATCTTTCCAATATTTGCCATTTTATTTGATGAAAGGTAAAAAGAGACTCTTTTTTAATTCGACCGCAAAATTAGTTAGAAAAGGCTGAAACCAAAGGATATTTGGAAAAATTAATCTTAAATGATCTAGGAAAATGCAGCGGGCCTTGATTTTGGTTCCCTACTTCCAACTACTTTGTCTCCAACCGCTTCGCAAATAGAAATGCCTTGGCCCAATAAGAGTTGCCGAGATAGTCTTCTGTGACACCTAGGGAGGTGGAAGCATGGATAAACCGGACCTCTTTTCTTTGTGCTTCAGTGACAATTCCTGTATGTGTCACTTCCTTTTTCTTTTTGCCCGTGGCAAAAAATAAGACATCGCCTGGACGAGCATTCTTAATCGGAATTTTTTTTCCTAGCTTACTTTGCTCCGTGGAGGTTCTGGGGAGATTAACCCCAGCGGCCGCAAAGGAATGATACACCAGCGCGGAACAATCGATGCCGGATCGTGTCGTGCCCCCATAGCGGTAGGGCGTACCTCGGTAGGACTTGGCTGTTTGGATGATGGTAAACTCCGGGGAGGATTTAGCTACCCTTCGGCTACCCTTGCAACTTCCTAAAAAGAGAAGGGCGGTGATGCACACTAAAAAGAAGGAGGCAAAAGAAAAATAACTTCGTTTCAAGGGAATTTCTATAATCAATTTCAAGTTTACCTCTCAACGGTATAAATTCAAAAAGAAACTTTTCATTTTAATAATCCTTCGCGAGATAGGTGAACAGTTTCCCACTGCACTGTATCTTTACTCCAATTCTAACCTATTGCTCCTTTTATGCACATTCAGCAGTTTTATGACGAAGGGTTGGCTCATGCCAGCTATGCGATTCTAAGTCAAGGAAAGATAGCCTTGGTAGATCCAGGGCGTAATCCACAACTCTACCGAGACTTTGCCCAAGCTCAAGGAGGGCAGATTGTAGCAGTTATTGAAACCCACCCACACGCAGATTTTGTGAGTTCCCACTTGGAATTTCACAGCCAAGAAGGCGCTACGATTTATGTGTCCAAATTGGTAGGTGCAGCCTACCCCCACCAATCCTTTGATCAGGGAGATGTACTTCCCTTAGGTGCCATCTCCTTGCAGGCGCTGCATACGCCTGGACACTCTCCAGATTCCATTAGCATTCTACTTCGTGACGAGCAGGGCAGAGATCATGCCTTGTTTTCCGGAGACACACTATTTATTGGAGATGTAGGACGCCCTGACCTACGCGAGAAGGCAGGCAACCTTACCGCACAGCGGGAGGAATTGGCCAAAATGATGTTCCATACCGTGCAGCAAAAATTGAAGCCCTTGGCAGATGATGTCTTGGTTTTCCCGGCACATGGTGCAGGATCCCTTTGTGGTAAAAATTTGAGTGATGCGCGCCAATCCACCATTGGGGAGCAGCGCGCCAGCAACTGGGCCTTTGCAGATCAAGATGAGCAAACATTTGTAAATACGCTGCTCCAAGGTCAGCCCTATATTCCCAAGTATTTTGGATACGCAGTAGACCTTAACAAGCAAGGTGCACCTGCTTACCAGGAATCCATTTCTAAGGTGTCTATTTGGAATGAAGGAGCTACCCTTCCTGCCGGCGCCTTGGTAATCGATACCCGAAAGCAAGCCCAGTTTGTGGCAGGACATATTCCTGGAGCGATCAACCTGATGAACGGCGGTAAGTTTGAAACCTGGTTGGGTTCCATTGTGGGTCCAGGGGAGAACTTCTTTTTAGTGGCAGATACCACGGCCGAACTCGAGATTTTGATTCAAAAAGCGGCAAAAATCGGCTACGAAGCAGGCATCGCCGGTGCTGTAGTCAATCCCGCAGGGATGACAGCAACCGGCACCACTTTTGACCTGGCTGCATTCAAAGCCAACCCTGAGGCCTATACCCTAGTAGATATTCGCAGTCGAGATGAAAAGGCAGGTACTCCGATTTTTGACGGAGCCTTGAATATTCCGCTTCCCGAACTCCGAGAGCGAGCGCATGAAATTCCACAGCACAAGCCTGTTTTGATTCACTGTGCGGGCGGCTATCGCTCGGCAGCAGGAGTAAGCATTGTCGCCAATGAGGTGAAGCAAGTGCCTGTGCTGGATTTTAGCGAAGCCATCAAAGACTTCCAAACAGCAGCACACTAAGCAGAATAGATTAAAAGAAAAAAAGCCCTCCGAAAGAGGGCTTTTTTGTGGAGTATTTGCCTTTTCGAGGCCAAATTCCTACCTGTTTTATTTAGATTTAAGTCTAGTTTATCCAGTAACGATGCGTAAAGAAGAGTTTAGCCGCCTATCGATTTCCCAAAAGATCAAAACCCTCTACCTAGAGGGCAGCTTTGTAGTGGCTATCCGTTACTACCGGCACAAGGTCAATTTGTACTTACTGGGGGACGAGTACGTGGAGGTATTCTACAACCACAAGCTCGATCAAATCGAGAAGATTGAATTTTTAGCCAGAAAACATAGCCGCATGAAGTTCTATTTGGATCAGATAAAGTTGTAATCAATAATTTTAGATAGAGAATTGAATAAAAAAATCCGAAAGAGCCTCTTTCGGATTTTTCATTTTTTACAACTTTCGTTTCAGGAAGTCGGTCATCTGCGTGTACAGGTGCCAGGTGGTATTTCCACCTGAAATCCCATGGTTGCGGTTGGGGTAGTAGAAGGATTCAAACTGCTTGTCCGCCGCGATGAGCGCGTTGACCAAGTCCACCGCATTTTGGAAGTGGACATTGTCATCTCCCGTGCCATGAATCAGTAAGAAGTTGCCCTTCAGTTTATTCACATGCGTGATGGGGCTGTTGTCATCGTAGCCTGCAGGATTCAGTTGGGGCGTCTGCAAGTAGCGCTCGGTGTAGACCGTATCGTAGTACCTCCAGGTAGTCACTGGGGCCACCGCAATGGCAGTTTTAAACACATTATTTCCAATCATCAAGGAAAGGGAGGACATGTAGCCCCCATAGGACCAGCCCCAAATTCCTATTCGAGAAGGATCGACAAAAGGCATCTTGGCCAAGTACTTGGCGCCCTCGATCTGATCGATGGTCTCCAGCTTGCCCAAGTTGGCATAGGTGGAATGCTTGAAGTCACGACCTCGAGCGCCCGTCCCCCGATTGTCAATACTGGCGACGAGGTAGCCTTCTGCCGCCAAATGCTGGTGCCAAAAGTCTCGGGATCCACCCCAGGAGTTGAGTACATTTTGAGAGCCTGGACCTCCATACACATAGAGAAGTACCGGATATTTTTTGTTGGGATCAAAGTCTGCTGGCTTGATCAAGTACCCGTTGAGAGTGGTGCCGTCTACGGTAGGGAAGGTGAAAAACTCTTTTTTTCCAAGAGCAAAGGTGGCCATCCGGTCTTTCAAGACCTGATTGTCTTCAAGCACCTTCAGGGTCTTGCCGCTCGCCTCGTTGAGGGTGACAGTAACTGGGCTAGCTGCACTGCTGTGGTAGGCAATAAAAAACTGGTGATCCGGGCTCATGTTGATGCTGTAGGTGCCAGCAAGCGGGCTCAGCAATTTTTTGCCTTTACCATCCAACTGGACCACATAGAGGTGACGCTCCATAGGGGATTTTTCGGTGGAGAGGTAGTAGAGTTTTTTGCCCTTCTCATCCACTCCCACCAAGGAACTCACTTCCCAAGGACCTGTAGTCAGCTGAC
>JAXISU010000108.1:0-6108 GCA_034680425.1 Cyclobacterium sp. | reverse complement strand
CATCTTTACTACATCCCAAAAACGCATCCCCTCACCGCTCAGCGATGGAGGAAATAACGGATGGAATTTACTGTCCATGCCCTTTGGGCGGACTTTGGATTTTACTCCTTTCGTAAGCGAATGCGGTAAGCTGAAACCGGCTCTTGCTAAGTTGCTCCCGCTGATTTCCGGTTTTTTGAACAAAAAAGACCTGGCTTGGAGGCTCCAATTCAAATGGAAGCGTACAAGCCCCAAATAGGAAAATGAAAACTAAAAGAGGACGAAAAGAAAAATCGTTAACATTCATAATATAAAAATTTAAAGATTAAAAAACATTTAATAAATGTAATTTAAATTTTTGTTGATAAAAAAGATTAATGATTTTATTTTTTGAAAATAGACGGGGAAATACCCGCCGCGGCGGGCAGGCTTGCTCGGATTATTTCTACCTTATTTCAACAGTATTTCTAATCATCTCTCGGCTCTTGCTTCTAAAAACAATGTCGAATAGCAAACGCTAAGTGAAGAATGTCGAAGTGAGAAACAGGCGGTTATGCCAGCAGCATGTAGTCTAACCTGCCTGTCGGCAGACAGGTCTCTTGGATCTTGTATCTTGCTTCTCGACGCGTCTTGCTACTTGCCTGCCTGTCGGCAGACAGGATACTAACGACTTGATACTAAATTAAAACCACTCCCTTCCCCAGCATTTTTCGATCCATCAGATCCTGCAGGGCCTGGGGAGCCTCGGCGAGCGCGTAGCGTTTTCCCACATGCTGCCGAATCTTACCCTCCTGAATCCAAGCAAGCAGCTGACGGGCATTTTGAAGACTAGCCTTCGGTTCTAGCTTGGCAAATTGCCCCCAAAACACACCAACCACCGAACATCCCTTCAAAAGGGGAAGATTCATCGGGAGCTGCGGGATTTCCCCATTTGCAAAGCCGACCACCAAATAGCGGCCTTTCCAAGCCATGCCACGCAAGGCGGCTTCGGAAAATTTTCCCCCAACAGGATCGTAGACCACATCCACACCCCGTCCTCCAGTCAACTCTTTGATTCGCGTTTTTAAGTCCTCGGTTTCGTAATTGATTGTTTCCACCGCCCCCTTCTCTCGACAAAGGGCTAGTTTTTCTTCCGTAGACGCTGCCGCTATCACCCGAGCCCCCATCAAGGTACCCAGTTCCACAGCCGCCAATCCCACTCCGCCTGCAGCACCCAAAACTAGAAGCGTTTCCCCTGCCTGCAGTTGAGCGCGGTCTTTCAGGGCATGGTAGGAAGTGCCGTAGGTATACAAGGTGGTCGCCGCTACCTCGGGAGAAATCCCTTCTGGCAAGGGAAATACCCGATCCGCATCTACCGCCACCTTCTCGGCAAAGCCTCCCCAACCACAAAGCGCCAGGACAGGCTGCCCCAATTCCAGTCCTTGGACATCGTCCCCCAGTTCGGACAAGGTCCCCGCCACCTCTCCTCCAGGTGAAAAAGGAAGCTCCGGCTTAAACTGGTACTTGTTCTGAATGATCAACACATCCGGAAAATTTACCCCACAGGCCGCTACGGTGATGACCACCTGCTTGGGTCCCGCTACAGGGTTGGCAACCTCCTGCACCTGCAAGGTGTTGGGAAGTCCAAATTGGGTACAGAGAACTGCTTTCATGGAGCTTGATTTTTGCCGGAGGCGTGTAAACACAAAAGAAGAAAAAAAGGAGGAAAATCCTGTTGAAAGGAATAATTTTGAGATGAATTCACCCCTAAGACTTCCTTCCATGTCTGTAGCATCCTACCTCGAAAAAAATAAAGACCGCTTTCTTCAAGAACTCTTTGATCTCCTCCGCATTCCTTCCGTAAGCGCAGACCCCAAATTCAAGGGAGACGTGGTGGAGGCAGCCAATTTTGTCAAAAACTCCTTGGAAAAAGCAGGTGCAGACCGGGTAGAAATCTGTGAAACCCCAGGCTTTCCAATCGTCTACGGAGAAAAAATAATTGATCCAAATCTCCCCACAGTATTGGTATACGGCCACTACGACGTGCAGCCTGCAGATCCCTACGAACTCTGGGATTCCCCTCCTTTTGAGCCGGTACTCAAGAAAACGGCCATCCACCCCGAGGGAGCAATTTTTGCCCGAGGCGCGGCAGACGATAAGGGGCAGTTCTACATGCACATTAAGGCCTTTGAAGCGATGATGGCCACAAGCGATCTCCCTTGCAATGTCAAGTTTATGATCGAAGGGGAAGAGGAAATCGGCTCGGACAACCTGGACCATTTTGTCCTCGCCAACAAGGAGCGTCTTAAGGCAGATGTGATCTTAATTTCGGACACGCACATGATCGGCATGCAAGACCCTTCCATCACGGTAGGTCTGCGCGGCATGGCCTACATGGAGGTGGAGGTGTGCGGCGCCAACCGTGACCTGCACTCCGGTACCTACGGAGGGGCTGTGGCCAACCCGATCAATGTGCTTTGCAAAATGATCGCTTCCCTCAAGGACGAAAACGAGCACATCACCATCCCTGGTTTTTACGAAAAAGTACAAGAACTCAGCGCGGCTCAGCGTCAGCGCCTCAATGAAGCTCCTTTTGACCTAGCCGAATACAAAGGCAAGTTGGACATTCAGGAAGTGCATGGGGAAAAAGGCTACAGCACCATCGAGCGCATTGGCATACGCCCTACGCTAGATGTAAACGGGATTTGGGGAGGCTACACCGGGGAAGGAGCCAAGACCGTGCTTCCTTCCAAGGCTTTTGCCAAGATTTCCATGCGCTTGGTCCCTGACCAAGACTGGCACGAAATCGCCACCCTTTTTGAAAATCATTTCAAAGCCATTGCTCCTGCATCGGTAACCGTCAAGGTAAAAGCCCATCACGGCGGCGCTCCTGCGGTGGTCTCTGACTCTTCCCTAGGCTACCAAGCGGCAGAAGCTGCCATGGAGGAGACCTTCGGCAAAAGACCCATTCCTACCCGAGAAGGGGGATCCATTCCTATCGTGGCCCTATTTCAGAAAGAGCTGGGCTCCGATCCCATCCTTTTTGGTTTTGGACTAGACACGGATGCCTTGCACTCGCCCAACGAGCATTATGGGGTGAAAAACTACTTGATTGGCATCGAAACAATTGCTGCCTTTTTCAGACATTTTAGCACCCTTCAAGGAAAATAAGTTTGGCTCATCCTTTGCCTCAAGCCAAGCCCCCCAAAAACTTTAGCCCTTCAGTTCGTGTTTCTCTAGGTAAACCCTGCATTTCATGACTCGCTTCCAAAAAAATTGCCTTCTCCTCCTTGCGCTAGTGCTGCTGATCAGCCCTTGGGCAGAGGCTCAGTTGGTCAAGCCGCCTGTTTGGAATGTACGTCTGGAAGGCAAGGATCTAATGGTTGGGAAGCAGGCCACCGTGGTGCTGGAAGCGCAGATTCCCATGGGCTGGTATGTGTATTCCAATGATTTCGATAAAAGCCTAGGCCCCTTGTTGACCGAATTTGTTCCTGGCAGCTCAACGGATTATGCAGTGGCCGGAAAGCTTCAAGGTATCCAAGCCAAAAAGAAGTACGACGAAGTTTGGGAAGGGGACATTACCTACTTTATGGGCAAAGGCCGCTTTGAGCAGCCGGTCAAGTTGCTCAAAACCTCCGGAAAAGTCACCGGCTCCTTGGAGTACCAAATGTGTACGGACCTCACCGGGCAGTGCATCAACTACGAGTTGGACATCGAGCTGCCATATACCGCAGCAGAAAATCCTGCAGCTAACGAAGACCTCCAAAAAGAAGCCGCCGCCTTGGAGGAGGCTCCACTAAATGAAGCGAATAGCGATTCCCCTCTCACAGATGGGCCTGATTCCACTTACGTAGTAACTTCCGACTCAGCTTCTGCAGCAGCGGTTACGACGGATGAGTTTGCAGGAGAAGAGGAAACAGCTTCCCTTTGGGGCTTTATGGTCCTGGCCTTCTTGGCTGGCCTTGCCGCCTTGCTGACTCCCTGTGTATTTCCAATGATCCCGATGACGGTGAGCTTCTTTACCGGTAGATCCAAAAAACGATCCGAAGGCATCCGTCAGGCATTTATCTACGGCATTTCGATTATCGGCATTTACACCGTAGCGGGTACCGCTGTAGCAGCCATTCAAGGCCCTGAGTTTGCTAACTGGCTCGCTACCCACTGGGTGCCCAATGTCTTTTTCTTCGGCATATTTGTGGTGTTTGCGCTGGCCTTCTTAGGGATGTTTGAACTCACCCTGCCCTCCAGTTTTGTCAACAAAATAGATGCAAAAGCAGAAAAAGGAGGGCTTGGAGGCGTGTTCTTCATGGCCTTTACCTTGGTCCTCGTGTCCTTCTCTTGCACAGGCCCTATTGTCGGTTCCATTTTGATTTCCTCCGCAGGGGGAGAACTGGTGAAGCCCGTCTTGGGCATGTTTTCCTTCGGTCTCGCCTTCGCAATTCCATTTACCTTATTTGCCATTTTCCCCGAATGGATGCAACGCCTTCCCAAATCTGGGGGCTGGCTGAACACCGTGAAGGTGGTCCTGGGCTTTTTGGAATTGGCCTTGGCCTTCAAATTCCTCTCCATTGCCGACCTGGTTTACCACTGGGGGATCTTGGACCGAGACGTGTTCTTGGCGATTTGGATTGTGATCTTCTCCGCTTTGGGACTGTACCTCTTGGGAAAAATCAGACTTCCTCACGACTCCAAACTAGAGCATTTGGGAGTGCCTCGCTTGCTACTCGCCTTGGTCACCTTTGCCTTTGTGGTCTACATGATTCCTGGGCTTTGGGGAGCACCATTGAGACTCCTAAGCGGCTACCTGCCTCCAATCACCACGCAGCAATTTAGCCTGACTGGTGGCGCCGCAAGCAGCGAAACATCCTCTTCCTCCACTGAAGTGGTGCTCTACGGTGACTTACTCAAAATCCCCCACGGCATCCCAGGCTATTTTGACTACGAACAAGCCCTCGCCGCTGCCAAGCGCGAAGGAAAGCCGCTACTCATTGACTTCACGGGACATGGCTGTGTGAATTGTCGGAAGATGGAGGAGAATGTCTGGGTGGATCCTCAGGTGATGAAGCGCTTGAAGGAAGACTTTGTGATGGTGGCCTTGTACATCGACGAGCGACTGGAGCTCCCGGAGAGCAAGTGGTACACCTCCAGCTACGACGGCAAGGAGAAAAAAACCTTGGGCAAGCAAAATGCCGACTTCCAGATCACCCGATTCAACAACAATGCCCAGCCTTACTATGTCATCTTGGACCACCAAGAAAAGCTCCTGGCTACTCCTAGAAGTTACAACACGGACATTGCTGCATTTGTGGAATTTTTGGATGGGGCGAAGGCCAAGTTTCAGGCCACACAAAAGTAATCAGACCCCAAAAAACCGCGGATCAAAGGGGAAGTCTACCCTGCTCTTGACTTGAATCTGAGCAAAATCCCGATGTAGGGGATTCAGCAAGTAATTGAAATCCCCAGGCACCACCGCCGAAGGTACTTGCAGCACGCAACTTTTCTCCGCTGCTACAAACTCATCGCCGAGCCGCTGGGTCTGAAGCAAGTGGGGAAAACTATTCCAGCCCTCAGGCAACCTCTCCAAGCCAAGCGTCTCGATACTCACCTTGCTCGGAATTTCCAGTTCGACCATTTCGTAATCCTTGGGCAAAAGCCCTAAGGAAAGGTGCACTGCCACCTCTGCCATCGCCAAGGCCCGACTCGCCGCACAGTAAATGAGGGCCGTGCCCTTGGAATTCCATCGGTTGCCCGATCGAGAAGCCCCTTCCCCCGATAAGGGATTGGCATACTTTTTTCGCACCAAGCGATAGACACGCATCAGACAAAGATTCCTTGGTCGATGCGATGCAGCTCCTGGATGACCAGCTCTTGGCCGTAGGAATCCTTCAACAGCTCCAGTGGCATCTTGCCGCCAAGTGCAGGACTGGGCGCATTGAGCCAGGCTCCAAAGTCGGCGGCGGTATCAAATACTTCCAAGCCCATCACCGTCACTTCTGCGAGCTCGATGATTTTTTCGGAATGGATAGATTTGAAAAGGTAGTCTGGCTCTTTTTTGTAGCGCTGCAAAGACTTCAGCGAAATGTCCAAAAAATCCGACCACTCCTCGTCTGAAAAAGGAGCCAAATCTTTGATCGTCAAAAACAGGGTGGT
>JAXISU010000107.1:0-6131 GCA_034680425.1 Cyclobacterium sp. | reverse complement strand
GATTTTTCGGACAACTCCCTCCAAGCCCTTGACTTGGCCTTGGCACTCTCAACCCCAAGAGTAGATCGGATCACTGTACTTCATGTCATTGAAACGCACTATGATTTTGCATCTCAGGTGGCACTATTTACCGAACAGCAACTTAGAGAAGGAAGAAAAAGAGGCAAGGAATTGCTCGCAAAGCATGCACATGCTCAGGTACCCTTAACCTTTAAACTTCAGGAAGGAAATCCAGCAATTCAAATCAGTCAATTGGCCTCAAAACAAAAAATCAACTTGATTGTGATGGGAACCCAGGGCGCTAGCGGGATTACAAAGTCACTGATCGGTACCGTAGCAGTTTCGGTCATTCGGGGGGCACCCTGCCCAGTGCTAGTAGTTCCTGCTACAGCAACCCAAACAAAGCTCAATCAATTTGTCCTTGGCTTGGAGTTTGCCGACCACGAACCTCCAACGCTAGATTGGTTGGCCAAACAAGTTAAAAAATGGAAAGGAAAACTTCAGATTATCCATGTAAAACCTTCTGAAAAACAAGGATTTAAGCAGATTCTTCTAGAATTGGGAATCAAGCAATACCTCGGCAAAAAATATCCGAGTCTAAAGGCTGAATTCTTATCACTATCTGGAGAAAAGCCAGCTGAGGTACTTGGTACTTACATGAAATCACATCCAGGGATATTGGTCATGAGTCATGCACATCCGAATTATTGGGAGGAACTTTTCACCAAAAGTGAGTCCATACAAATGGCGTTCCGTACCCAGGTTCCCCTTCTTATCCTTCGCTAATTATTTGCTAATCAACTCTTCGAAGTCGTCTCGAATGTAGATGACGTTTCGACCCAATTCAATCCACTTTTTCTTTTCCAATTGCTTCAGCAATCTGGAAATCACCTCACGGGCAGTTCCCAATTCATTGGCTACCTCTTGGTGCGTGGTATGCAATTCATTGGTTTTCAACTGCTTCATTTTGGTAACAATGTAATTCATCAACCGCTCATCCATGCGTTTGAAAGCAACTGCATCCAATACAGTTAGCATTTCTTGAAATCGATGCTGGTAAGTAGTGGATACAAAATCCTTCCATTGCTTGAATTCATCCGTCAGTTGCTCGTGAACCTGAATGGGAATAAATACTAAAGTTGCCTTTTCTTCAATTACCGCCTTGATTTCACTTGGCTTAGAAGCCGAGCAGCAAGTCAAGGAAAGTGCACAGGTTTCTCCTGGTTCCAGGTAATATAAAAATAACTCCTTCCCATCTTCATCCACCCTCATGATCTTGATGGAACCCTCAAGAACCAAAGGAACCGCCTTTACAAATTGGCCAGTTTCCATCAACGTTTTACCTGGCTCAAAGGTCAAAAACTGACCTTTTTCCTCTAATCGATCCAATAGCTTGGGATCGGTTAGGTTAGGTAGCGCCTGCCTTAAAATGTCTCTCGTCATGAATTAAAAGTAAGCAACAAAAATGAATTTGCCCAAGGATTTGATTTGGTGACCAAAGTCACAATTTCGATTACAACCTGTCAATTTGAGGTAATTTCGAGTAAATCAGGGCAAAGGGTGACTTATGTCACCTTTTGGTTCAAAATTAAGGTTTTACTTACTTCTAATTAACAACCCAGCCCTATGAACCATTATCAAATTTTAATTATTGGAGGAGGAACTGCCGGCATTACAGTAGCAGCCCAACTCAAGCGCAAAAATTCTGCGCTCCAGATTGGTTTAATTGAACCATCCGAAAAGCATTATTACCAACCAGCCTGGACCCTAGTAGGAGGCGGTGCATTTGCCTTTAAAGATACCGTTCGAGATATGGCCGACTACATTCCTAAAGGTGTAGACTGGATCAAGGACAAAGCCACTGCCCTGCTTCCTGAACAAAACAAAGTGGAAACTGCCCATTCAGGAACTTTCACCTACGATTATTTAATTCCTGTACCTGGGTTGGTCATGGCCCCAGAATTACTACCCGGCTTAACAGAGTCTTTAGGCAAAGGAGTAGTATGTTCTAACTATACCGATTCTGAACATACCTGGGAGGTCTTGCAAAAATTCAAGGGAGGAAATGCGGTATTTACGCTACCTACTACCCCTATTAAGTGTGGAGGAGCACCTCAAAAAATTATGTACCTCGCCGAATCCTATTTCCGCAAACAAGGAATTCGGAATAAAACCAATGTGTTTTTTGCCACTCCTGGAACCGTAATTTTTGGGGTACCTGAATTTGCAAAAACCTTGACCAAAATCATCAAGGAAAGAAACATCGTTTTTCAGCCGTATTTTGCCCCTACCCATATCGATGGGACCAAGCAAGAAATCACCTTCAAGTACATCAAGCCAGATGTTGAAAGCTTTGAAATCCCTGCTAATAACCCCTTGGGTGAAGAATTAATCAGCCCTTTGGAAGTAAAGGTTCACTTCGATCTTCTCCACTTAGCACCTCCACAGACCGCTCCAAAATTTATTCAAGAATCCGCGCTAGCCATTCAAGAAGGTCCTGGGAAAGGTTGGGTGGAAGTAGATATGCATACCATGCAGCACAAGCGATTCCCCAATGTGTTTTGCATTGGAGACGTGGCCCATCTCCCCACAGCAAAAACAGGGGCAGCAATACGTAAACAAGCACCTGTACTAGTAGAAAACCTACTTGAGATGATCGCTAAAGGAAAAGCAGGAACCTCTTCGTACGACGGATATTCGTCTTGTCCTATTGTAACCGACTACGACAAAATGCTGCTTTGCGAATTCAAGTACGATAATGTGAAGGACAGCGATCCCTTGATTACCAAATTTGTAGATACCACTAAGGAACAATACAGCATGTGGCTTCTTAAAAAATATGGCCTTCCATTTATGTATTGGAACCTCATGCTCAGAGGAAAAGCTTAAGACTACCTAGCCAAATCGAAAATAATCAGCCCATAAAAGCTTTAAACGAAGTTTTTATGGGCTTTTTTTTAATCACATAAAAATCAAAAACCTAGGAACAGATTAAATAAAAACAAGCCGATTGGATCAACTCGAAACTAAAATATACACCATTCATCCAATACCCCCTATTTTTCTGTGAGTTCATGTGCTAATTTTGGGTTCAATTATTCACCATGAAATTCTGGATTTACCTTCTATTCCTTTTAGTGGGAACTGGCCCTTTTGCTATAGCTCAGGAACTTCGTGTATTGGATTACGAAAGTCAGAAACCTGTTTCTGGGGTTCAGATTTTCGATAAAAAATCAAAAGTAAGTACCTCCACCTCTGATGAAGGAATTGCAAGTCTATCTGCATTTCAAGCCAAACCACCGCTTACTTTTTCTCGACTAGGATACAAAAGCAAAACACTTTCTTGGGAAGAACTCGAGGCGTTGAACTACTTAATTTACCTAGAATCCAGTTCCCTTACCCTTGCCACCACGGTGATTTCCGCATCACGGTGGAACCAAAACGAAGCCGATGTTTCCGGAAAAGTGCGGCAACTAGACTCTGAATGGCTTGACCTGCGCAATCCTATGACTACGGCGGATTGGTTAGGGTCCTCTGGGGAGGTATTTGTACAAAAAAGTCAACTGGGAGGCGGAAGCCCAATGATCCGAGGGTTTTCAGCCAATCGTCTCCTCTACTCCATCGATGGGGTACGGATGAATACAGCAATTTTCAGAAGTGGAAATCTCCAACAGGTCATTTCAATCGACCCATTTTCGCTTCAAAATACCGAGGTTCTTTTTGGACCAGGTGCAGTGATGTATGGATCAGATGCCATTGGTGGGGTGATGGTCTTTGAAACCCTTCGTCCTGATCATGACAACCAGCAACTGAAAGGGAATTTTGTAAGCCGTTTTTCTTCAGCTTATTCCGAAGAAACGGTCCATGTAGACCTTAGTTATGGCAAAGGAAAATGGGCATTTATCACAAGTGCCTCCTACTTTGACTTTGGGGATTTGAAAATGGGTAAAAACATGGGACAAGCCTCCTATCTCCGTTCCTCCTTCGTGGAACGAATCAATGGCATAGACCAAGAAATCACCAACCCCAACCCACGAAAGCAGATCGGCACAGGTTACAAGCAGGTAAATCTGATGCAGAAAATCAGTTTCGAAGCTTCCGAAAATTCAACAATCGACTATGCATTTCATTATTCTTCCACAGGAAATATCCCTCGCTACGACCGCTTGATTGAAAAACGAGATGGAAAACTGCGATTTGCCCGATGGGATTATGGTCCACAGCGTTGGATGATGCAGCAGCTCAATTGGAAGACCACAAAACCAACAAAGAGCTACGACCAAGCAAAAATTACAGCCGCATCTCAGTACTTTGAAGAAAGCCGCATCGACCGTCGGGTGGGTAACGCGACTCAATTTGAACGTGTCGAAAAGGTTCAAGCATCTTCGCTAAATGCTGACTTTATCAAAACCCTTTTCCAATCCCACTTCCTCAACTATGGATTTGAAGCAGTAATCAATCAAGTGGATTCAAAGGGACAGGCAGTTAACATTTCCAATCAACAAGTGTCTGCCGCCTCCGCTCGCTATCCCAATTCCACCTGGACCTCCTGGGCTGTTTATGCCAATTATGCAGCTCCGATTAGCCCCAAATGGAAAATGCAATCGGCCTTGCGCTACAATATCAATGGAATCGATACAGACTTTACTAACAACCTGAATTTTTACCCACTGCCTGTACTCCAATTCAAGGACAACTACCATTCCCTCACAGGTAACTTAGGGTTTGTGTACCAAGCGGATCCCAGTTTCAGCATCTCCCCGCAGGTGGCCACCGGATTCCGTGCACCGAATGTAGATGACATGGGGAAAATTTTTGATTCCCAGCCTGGTAGCCTGTTGGTGCCTAATCCACAATTGAGCCCTGAATATGCTTACAACGCAGAATTGAATCTGAACAAAGTACTCTATGGTATTCTAAAATTGGATGTGACGGGGTACTACACTTGGCTTGACAAAGCCATGGTCAGGAGACCCACCACTTTTAATGGTCAGTCAGAATTACTTTACGATGGTGAATTAAGCCAACTTTTTTCCCTTCAAAATGCTGCCTTTGCTGAAGTAAAAGGAATTCAAGCAGGATTTGAGTTGGCCTTGAGTCGTCAGCTACTGCTCAGTACCAATTACAACTGGCAAAAAGGCATCGAAGAATTGGACGATAAAAGCAGCAGCCCTTCACGGCATGCCGCTCCTGCCTTTGGAGCGAGTAAACTTCGACTCCACGGAAAAAAGGGAACCTTGGAATTGAGTGCCCAGTACAGTGCCGCCATGCCTTTTGAAAAA
The DNA here is from genome assembly GCA_034680425.1 of Cyclobacterium sp. GTDB lineage: Bacteria > Bacteroidota > Bacteroidia > Cytophagales > Cyclobacteriaceae > Algoriphagus. The sequence goes on along the minus strand of JAXISU010000107.1, from coordinate 849 downwards.
ATGCCTCAGGAAGAAATCGGAAAACCTGCAATCTACGCCACGGATGCCCAAGGCAAGCCTTATTCCCCTTCCTGGATGATCATCAACCTAGCTGCTCGAATTCCCATCACCTCAACCATCCAAATCAATGCGGGAATAGAAAATTTAGGTGATCTGCAGTATAGAGGATACAGCTCGGGAATTGTAAGCCCAGGACGTAACTTTCAATTGTCCTTGAAAGGAACATTTTAAAGCCTCCAGCAACTGCTCGATGTTCAGGTTTAACACCAGATTACCGGTATAAAAATTTTCTGAATATCCACTTATTTACAACTAACTAAAGAAAACAAGGGTTGAAGTTCAATTAGGTGAGCTGTGGACCATGGACTGCGGTCTGTGAACGATTATCCGCAGGTTAAATAGGCATGTTCATCAACTAGGATGTTTGCGGATAATCAGATAAAATTTCTTCCTTATTTTTCTTTAGATTCATTCCAAATACCCGTACTTTTGGTCAAAGGTTAGTATACATTCATGACTGCGGACCAACTTACGCTCAATCAATCTGGTAAAATCTTGGAGATCAGTTCCTCCCCATTAAAAATCAATTTAATGGAGTTGGGATTTCTTCCAGGAAAGCAACTAACCCTGCAACACAAAGCTCCTTCAGGTGGGCCCATGGCCTTTCAACTGGATGAAACCTTACTTGCTTTACGAAAAAATGAAGCTGCTTTAATTCGAATTGAATTGCTCTCCTGACTATGGCTTCGAAAGATCATTCTGAAGGAACGGGTATCCCACAAATTGCCATCATCGGCAACCCCAATGTAGGCAAGTCCACCATTTTCAATTACCTCACGGGCCTCAATC
>JAXISU010000106.1:0-6169 GCA_034680425.1 Cyclobacterium sp. | reverse complement strand
TGTAAGTGGCTAGGACCTCAAAATTTTCCAGGTCTTTGACCAAAATGAAATCTGCCCCATCTCCCTCTCGAAGCTGGCCAACGGGTAGGGAGTAGTGGATTATGGGATTGATACAAGCTGCCCTCAATACATCAAAGGTATTTTTTCCTTTGGCTACCGCACGGCGGACGAGTTCGTCGATGTGGCTCAAGGCCAGATTATCCGGATGCTTGTCATCCGAACAGAAGAGCAGCATCTCGGGATAATCGTCGATTAGGTCGATTAAGGCCTCAAAGTTTTTGGCGGCTGAACCTTCACGAATGGAGATTTTCATCCCGAGTTTGATTTTTTCCAAGGCTTCTTCGTAGGTAAAGCATTCGTGGTCGGTGCTTGGACCTGCTGACACATACTTTTGCGCGAGTTCCCCTCGAAGTCCAGGGGCATGTCCATCGATGGGCTTGCCCTGCTGCTGGGCAATTTGAATTTTCTCCATGACTAGTGGATCCCGATTCACTGTTCCTGGCCAATTCATCATTTCGGCGAGGTACAGGATCTCCGGGCGAGCCATCAGTGATCGAATATCTGCTGCAGAGATTTCTCCTCCTGCAGTTTCAAATGGAGTGGCAGGTACACAGGAAGGGGCGCCAAAGAAAAAGTGAAAGGGTACTTGTTTCCCGTTGTCAATCATGTATTCTACGCCTTGCATGCCACAGACATTGGCGATTTCATGAGGGTCTGAGATGGTTCCCACTGTGCCGTGAACCACTGCTAGCCGAGCGAATTCCGAAGGAACCAGCATCGAGGACTCCACATGCACGTGTGCATCGATAAACCCGGGTAGCAAAAAGGGTAAATTCGGGTCGGAAGCTATTTTTTGGATGCGTTGGATTTTTTGTTCGACTATTTCTAGGGCTACCGTATAAATCTGCCGGAGGTGTAGGTCAACGAGGTTGGCATGGAGAATCATAGCATCTAGGATAAGCTTTTCAGTTTTTGTATTTCAAGGCCAAGGATCTTTGGCATTTTTGAAATTAGGTACTGCTAAAACTACTATATTTGCGCAACTTTAAGGCAGTAAAACAAGACTGGTTTTTTGATGAACAAAATTGTCATCGCTATTGATGGATTTTCGGGTTGTGGAAAAAGTTCGACTGCCAAAGAGGTAGCCAGACAATTGGGATACACCTTCATCGACTCGGGCGCCATGTACCGTGCCACAGCCCTACATTTTTTAAATCTTAATCTCTCACCACTTCGTTCAGAAGATGTAGAGGTTGGCTTGAAAAGCCTGCAAATTTCTTTTCAGCTCAATCCAGAAACAGGCAAACAAGAGACGTACCTGAATGGGGTCAATGTGGAAAAAGAAATTCGAACCATGCGTGTGTCTGAACGTGTAAGTGAAGTAGCCACAGTGAAGGCAATTCGTGCGGAATTAGTAGCACAGCAGCAGCAATTGGGTCGAAAAAAAGGAGTGGTGATGGATGGGCGAGACATTGGCTCGGTGGTATTTCCATCCGCCGAACTAAAGCTTTTCATGACTGCAGATGTGGAGACTCGAGCCAAGCGTAGGCAACTTGAATTGCAGGAAAAAGGAGAAAGCGTTTCCTTGGAAGAAATTAAATTAAATTTAGAAAGCAGGGATCAAGTGGATTCTACTCGAACTGAAAGCCCTTTGATCAAGGTGGTTGACGCGATAGAAATCGATACCAGTACCTTGAGCTTTTCCCAGCAAGTGGATCAAATCCTTGATTTAGTGAAGAAAGCAACGACTAACTAACGAGCTTATGCAAGTTAACATAGATAAGAATTCAGGATATTGTTTCGGAGTGGAGTTTGCCATCAAGATGGCAGAGGACGAAATGGAAAACATGGAGCCTCTCTATTGTCTTGGCGACATTGTTCACAACGATATGGAAGTGAAGCGATTGAGTGCGAAAGGATTGGTGGTGATCAACCGGGAGCAGCTTCAGGAATTGAGTAATTGTAAAGTATTGATTCGTGCGTATGGTGAGCCACCTGAAACGTACAAGTTGGCGATTGAAAACAACATTGAACTAATTGATGCTTCCTGTCCAGTGGTACTCAAGCTTCAGCATCGGGTCAAAAATGCCTTTGATAAGATGGAGCGCGAAAATGGGCAGATTGTGATTTATGGTAAAAAAGGCCATGCGGAAGTGATTGGTTTGACTGGACAAACTCTAGAAAAAGCGATTGTCGTGACAGACGATTCGGATTTGGATCACCTCGATTACAATCGTCCAATTACCCTTTTTAGTCAGACTACGAAAAGCACGAAAGGCTTTTATGCCTTATCTGAAAAAATTGAAGGCCGAATCAAGGAATCCAAAGGAGAGCTTACCGAGATTGATTTTAACTCCAATGATTCCATTTGTAGACAAGTATCCAATCGAGAACCTCAGCTGCAACGATTTGCGCAGGAAAACGATGTGATTTTGTTTGTGTCGGGAAAGAAAAGTTCCAATGGCAAGGCCTTGTATCAAGTCTGTCTCTCCGAAAATCCAAGAAGCTATTTCATTGAGAATGAAGAAGAAATCGATTCGGACTGGTTTCATCAAGCGGATCGAGTAGGGATTTGCGGAGCTACCTCTACACCAATGTGGCTAATGGAGCAAGTAAAAGCCTATGTAAGTGGGATTTCAGAGCGTATCCTACAGGCATAAATTGCCATTCTTCCCATATATTTCTATCTACTAAAAGTTCCAATAATTAATGTCGCTTAGACTCACATCTAAAAAGGTTTTTCCTTAGATTTGTGGCGTTTTTAAAGGCTCATAGTTCCAAACAGATATGTCAAAAATAGTGAAGCTTAAAAAAGGGTTTGATTTGAAGCTAGTAGGTAAGGCTCCTTTGGAGTTAATCCAAGTGGCAGCAGCGACCACTTTTGCCATTAAACCCACGGATTTTCCGGGTATTCAACGTCCCAAAGTGCTTGTAAATGAGGGAGACATTGTAAAAGCAGGTACTCCAATTCTCTTGGACAAAGCTATGGACCAGGTAATCTACGCGTCTCCTGTTTCTGGAGAAGTAGTAGAGATCAAGCGTGGCGACAAGAGAAAGCTTTTGGAAATCAAAATTCTTGCAGACAGTTCAGTTTCGCACGAAAAAGTAGGTGCCTTAGATTTGGGCCAAGATCGAGCTACCCTAGCTGCAAAGCTTGCTGCTTCTGGTGTTTGGCCAAATATCATTCAGCGCCCTTTTGGAATTGTTGCAAATCCAGCAGACTCTCCAAAAGCCATCTTTGTTTCGGGTTTCGATACCCATCCATTGGCGGCTGAAGTCCCTTTCATTCTCCAAGGAGAAGGCCGTTATTTTCAGGCAGGAATCGATGCGTTAGCCAAATTGACAACAGGCAAAGTTCATCTCAACGTAGATGGTGACAAGCAGTTACCTGAGGTATTTACGGGAGTAAAAAATGCACAAGTCAACCAGTTTTCTGGTCCACACCCTGCGGGAAATGTGGGTACGCAAATTCACCACCTCGATCCAATCAATAAAGGTGATATCGCTTGGACTGTATCAGCTCATGGCGTGTCTCAAATCGGAAAATTTGTTTTGGAAGGCATTTACGATGCATCCAAGGTAATTGCCTTGACTGGTTCTGAAATGAGTCAAAAAGGCTACGTGAAAACCTACACAGGAGCTAATGTAAGCACCTTCTTAGGTGGGATTGCTCAACCTGAAACATTACGTATCATCTCAGGTAACGTATTGACAGGAGAAAAAATTGAAAAAGATGGATACCTAGGTTTTTATCACAACCAGGTAACTGTTATCCCAGAAGGGAAATATGAGGAGTTCTTGGGCTGGTTGAAGCCAAGTGCATCCAAACTTAGCTTCCATAAAGCACTTGGAATGTTCTCTTTCCTTAAAGGAGGAGAATTCAAAGTGGACACCAATACCCACGGGGAAGAGCGTCCATTTGTAGTATCTGGTGTATTTGAGAAAGTAATGCCGATGGATATTTTGCCAACCTACTTGTTTAAAGCCATCGTGACCGAGGACTTTGATGAGATGGAAGAACTCGGCTTGTATGAAGTAATTGAGGAAGATGTGGCGCTTTGCGAATTTGTAGATCCATCCAAAAATGAGCTACAAGAGCTAGTCCGCCATGGGATTGAATTGTTAATGTATAATTAAGCTATGAAGTTATTACAAAATCTCTTCGATGGAATTAAGCCAAACTTTGAAAAGGGCGGTAAATGGGAAAAATTCCATACCCTGTATGAAGGGCATAGAACCATTGCATTTGCCCCTGACTTGATTACCAAGTCCAAAGGTGCGCAAATTAAAGATGCAACAGACTTGAAGCGGGTGATGATCACAGTTGTGATTGCCATGATCCCGGCTTTGCTTTTCGGCATTTTAAATATTGGACACCAGCATTTCATTGCTACAGGTGCAGAAGGAACATTTCTAGATAAGGCAATTTTTGGAGCACTTTCTGTGTTGCCAATTTTGATCGTTTCTTATGCGGTGGGTTTGGCTACTGAATTTACCTTCTGTGTGATTCGAAATCACCCCATTTCTGAGGGTTATTTGGTGACAGGGATGTTGATTGCCTTGGTGATGCCTCCCTTCATTCCGTTATGGCAGGTAGCTTTGGCTACCATCTTTGCGGTGGTGATTGGAAAAGAAGTGTTTGGAGGTACAGGGATGAATATCCTCAATGTGGCCATGACTGCAAGAGCTTTCTTATATTTTGCGTATCCTGCTCAAATCTCAGGGGATCAGGTATGGACTTATCTTGCTGACAAGCCTGCTGTGGATGGCTTCTCTGGAGCTACAGCACTTGGCGTGGCTTACAACTCTAGCATTGATGGCACACCCGTAGTGGAGGCCTTGTCTACACATAATGCGGCCTTGGGAGCGGATTACAGTTTCTTGAGTATGTTTATGGGCTGGATTCCTGGTTCCATTGGTGAAACTTCCACCTTGATGGCCTTGATTGGTGCAGTGATTTTGGTAGCTACAGGCGTAGCAAGTTGGAAAATCATAGTAGGAGGATTTAGTGGGGCCTATCTAATGGGCCTTGTAATGAATGCCTTGGCAGTGAATGAATACATGGCCATGCCTGCCGAATACCATTTGGTAATGGGTGGTCTGGCATTTGGAGTAGTGTTTATGGCTACAGATCCTGTATCTGCTGCGCAGACGGAGCTTGGCAAGTGGATATACGGAATTTTAATAGGGGTATTGACCGTAATCATTCGTGTGACTAACCCTGCATATCCTGAAGGGATTATGCTTGCAGTACTTTTCATGAATGTGGTGGCTCCATTGATCGATCACTATGTAGTTAAGGCAAATAAAACAAGGAGGTTACAACGTGCAACAGTCTAATACTTACATCATCGTCTATTCAGCTGTGTTGACCATTATTCTGGGATTACTACTCTCAGGATCAGCACAGGTGCTTGGCCCTTGGCAACAAGAAGCCATCGCTTTGGATAAGAAAAAGCAAATCTTGGGGGCTGTGATTTCTACAGAAGAAATTGCTGCCATGACTCCTGAGGAAGTGAATACCTTTTATTCTACTCGAATTTCTTCTACCGTGGTAGATATCACTGGTAAAGAAGTTACCGCTGAAGGGGTAAGTGCTGAGAAGGTAGAAATTGCGAAGGACTATAAAAAGCCTGCAGAAGAGCGTACCTATCCTGTGTTTATCTTTCATGCTGAAGGCAACCCAGAAGCAGTTGAATCCTACATCTTCCCGATGTATGGTGCAGGTCTTTGGGATGCAATCTGGGGTTACCTTGCCTTGGATACTGATATGAACACGATTGGTGGTATTACCCTTGCTCACGCTGCTGAGACTCCAGGTCTAGGTGCACGAATCACAGAAGCCAAAGTACAAGAAAGGTATGTAGGCAAGAAAATTTTTGATGAATCCGGTGCTTTGGTAACCGTGATGATGCAAAAAGGTGAAGGTAAAGATTATGCTTCTGACGCACACAAAGTAGATGGGATGTCAGGCGCTACCATTACTGGAAATGGGGTTAATAACATGCTTAAAGCCTATATGGGTTGCTACGAGGCCTACATCAAAGCTAAGTCTGCATCTAAAGTAGTCGCTGTTCTCTAATTAAAAACTCATTAAAACTAAAGAAACTATGAGTGCTGAAACAATTGAAAAGTCTGTAGCGGTAAAGCCAGCAGAACCCTTGCTTTC
>JAXISU010000105.1:0-6269 GCA_034680425.1 Cyclobacterium sp. | reverse complement strand
CCTTTGCGCATCTCTTCAATTCTACCATTTTCATTGCCATCCTTTTGACAAGCTTTTGCAGCATCGGGCTCTGGTGGGGGGTACAGTTAAAGGTGATTCCTTTGGAATTTTTTTGGGCTTCAGTAATTTCCATGATTGGTTTTGTGCTCGTAGCGGGGGTGTATTTGGTTTCCTACCTTACCGCACAACCCTATTCATGGAAGTCCGTTCTTGGAGCTGTTTGGAAGTTGCCGCTCTTTTTCTCCGTATCCATGGGTCTAGCCCTACACAATTCCCAGGCTGTTCTGGAAGGATTGACCGGCAAAAAATCCCCTTTTATCCGTACCCCAAAATTCAACTTGGAGGCGGGGAGCGTCTCACTTCAGGCCAATGCCTACAGACTACGTGCTCTGCCTATGAGCACTTGGCTGGAAGGGGGGATGGGGCTTTTGTTTGGAGGGATGGTTGTCTTGGGTATCGTCTACGGCAATTTTCTTTTTCTACCCTTTCATGGGCTTTTGGCATTGGGTTATAGCCTTGTGTTTATTTCGTCTTTACGCACTCGCTAATGCTTGCTATAAATACGCCTCCAATTGTAGATGTCATCATCCCTGCTTTCAATGAGGAAAATTCCATAGGTAAGGTAATTGGGGATATTCCAGCACTGGTACGCCATGTGTTGGTGGCCAATAACAATTCGACAGATCGAACAGCTGAGTTGGCGACAGCAGCGGGTGCTCAGGTGGTATTTGAACCACAAAAGGGCTACGGGAAAGCTTGTTTGACGGCTATGGATTGGATCAAGCAGCAAGAAGTTCAACCCGATATTTTAGTGTTTTTGGATGGGGATTACAGTGATTATCCGCAGGAATTGGAGTTGCTGATTGCACCCATTCTCGGAGGAAAGTCCGACCTAGTGATCGGGTCACGCTCCTTGGGTCAGCGTGAAGCTGGCTCCATGACAATTCCGCAAGTTTTCGGTAATGAACTAGCTACCACGCTCATGCGCTGGATGTATGGGGCCAAATTCTCTGATTTAGGACCTTTTCGGGCGATTCATTGGGGAAAATTGCTTGCCTTGGGAATGGTGGATCAGAATTTTGGATGGACCATTGAGATGCAAATCAAGGCCCACCAAGCAGAACTGAGGTGTCAGGAAGTGCCGGTACGGTACCGAAAGCGAATAGGGGTGTCCAAAGTGAGCGGAACCGTGAAAGGGGTTATTGGCGCCGGATATAAAATTATTTTCACGATATTTAAGTATTGGCGGCCCTTTCGATAGCCGCTTCTGATTGTTCCACTCTTGGCTTCTTGTCCCATGCAAAAACTAGCTAAATTAACCCTGCCTGTCTCTTTATTTCTTTTTTTTGGTGCAGTTGGATTAGTTTCCTGTGCTCCTGAGAATCGAGAAGGTGTGGTAGAAACTCAATTTGCAAGTTACTGGTACCAAGGAACTGCTGAGGTGAACGTATTTGACTTGCAGCAAAGCAGGTATGGGGTGGTTCGTCCGGGCAAGGCAGTGATGATTTTTGTTACCGAAGATTTTTCTAAAAGCAAGCAGGTCAAGTTGGACGCTCCTGAGGATAGGCCATCTGATGCCCAGAAGGTGCTGAAGCTGAATATGACGCGAGATTTTGTGACGGGCGTGTATCCGTACCACACGATGCTATCGGTATTTACGCCGGTATACGAAGAAAGCCCCGCGCCTAAATTGACAGCTTCGGTGACCGAGTGGTGTGGGCAATCTTTTACCCAACTCAATCATAAGTCTGGGAAATATACAGCAAAACAGTTTTCCTATTTTGAATCTGAGGGTGACCTGGAATCCAAACTGGATGGACAAGCGGAGGAGGAGCTTTTTACCTTAATTCGACTTCATCCCGACCTAGTTCCACTTGGGAATGTCACTCTGATTCCCAGCCTTATTTTTCAGCGCTTTGCACATATTCCCTTGAAGGCAGAGCAAGCGACTATCTCCCGAAAAGCCTTGGGGTCGGACCAAGCCGAGGTGAAGGTGGTCTATACCGAGATTGGTCGGACTGTTACCATTCGCTACCAGCAACTTTTTCCTTTTGAGATTACTGGATTTACAGAAACCTGGACCAAAGCAAATGGGCAACAGGAAGTGACCACGGCTACCCGAACGCACTTGAGGCAGATGCCGTATTGGAAACAAAATGAGCAGGTATATGAATCCCTGCGAAAGGAATTGGGACTTTGAGTGATTCAGTGAAAAGGGGATTTAAAGTTGCTTCAGTCGGCTTTTTGGCTGGGGCTTTACTGCTTTTGGCACAGGTTCCTCGGGAAAATTTCGGATTGACGGTTCTCCTATTCTCTCTTGCATTTGGAGGCATGGTGGGCAGTTACCTACTCGCGGGTGAGGATTTTAATTTCAAGAGGCTGCTGCTGTTGGGGATAGTTTTGAGAGGATGTCTTTTCTTTTTTGAGCCGAATTGGTCGGAGGACGGCGCGAGGTTTTTGTGGGATGGGGAGCTTTTACGTCAAGGTCAGAATCCTTATGGCTTGACTCCAACGCAAGTACTAGAGCAACAAGGGCAGGGAAGCGGGCTAGGTGCCCAGCTTTTCCAAGAGCTTAATTCTCCGAACTACTATTCTGTGTATCCTCCCCTCAATCAAGCATTCTTTTGGCTTGGAGCGTTGGCGGCGCAGGGGAGTGTCGCGCAAGGATATCTTGCAATGCGATGCATGCTTCTGCTGGGTGAGATAGGTGTTTTTTACCTGCTTTGGAGCTTGCTTGCCCGATTTGAGCTCCCTCAAAAACAAATTCTATTGTATTGGTTCAATCCCTTGGTGATTTTAGAGGTAGTGGGGAACCTACATTTTGAGGGATTCGTGCTCTTGTTTTTACTGGCTTCACTTCTCAATTTATCTCGGCAGAAGCTGGGATGGTCGGGCGCGTTTTGGGGATTGGCAATAGGGATGAAGTTGCTCCCTTTCTTGCTTGCGCCGGCTTTTTTCTTTTGGAAGGGGGTACGTACCTCACTTCAATTTTGGGGAATGGCTGCAGGGGTTGTAGTCTTGTCTTTTCTCCCGCTAGTTTACTGGAATTCATGGGGGCATTTCTTCCAAAGTTTACAACTCTACCAAGGAAAATTTGAGTTCAATGCCTCGTTGTACTACTTGTTTCGAGCGGTAGGTTTTGAGCTCGTAGGTTACAATATCATTTGGTACTTGACCAAAGTTGGGATGGGATGTACCCTGCTTGGAGCAGTTTGGATTTCCTGGAAGCGGTCAAACGCCAACCTCTTCGAGATTCCAAGTGTATGGGTGCAGCTGTATTTGTTGTACTTCTTATTTCAACCCGTTGTGCATCCTTGGTACTTGTTGCCAGGATTGGGCTTATCCATTCTATGCCGCCAATGGACCTTCCTGCTTTGGTCTTTTGGCGCGATTTTTTCCTACCAAGCCTACAGCCAAAATCCCGTTCAGGAGGAAACCCTATTTTTAGGTTTGGAATATGGATTGGTGCTGCTTGGTCTTTACTTGGACTATTTTCGAAAGGAAAGAACCCTTAACTTAGTTAGATGAAAAATTCGGTACTGTTTTTTGTAATCCTGCTGGTAGTTATGGCTTGTACCCCAAGCCCTGAGGAGCAGGCGCTTGATCTTTTGGACAAGTCCATCACTGCGCATGGAGGCAAGGAGGGTTGGGAGAACTTGAAGGGTATCAAATTCCAAAAGTGGACGCGGATGTTGGATGCGGAAGGGAATGTAGAATCGGAGTTGGATCAATCGCATGAGTTTCGATTTAGTCCACGATTTGAAGGAAAAATCAGTTGGACCAAGGACAGCATTTCCCATTCGATGAGTTGGGACGGGGCAGTCTTTCGCTACCAAATGGGGGAAAATGAGGTATTGAACCCTGATTTTTTGGCTTCAAAGAAGAAAGATTTTGATGCGGCCTTTTACACTGTCGCGCAGCCTTGGAAGTTGCTCGACAAGGGAGGGAAACTGGTTTACGAGGGGAAAAAGACCCTTGAAAATGGCACAGAAGTGGAATCCATCCGAGTGGATTATGGTCCAGATTCAGATCTTTGGTGGTACTATTTCGATCCGACCACCTACCTGATGTTGGGCAATGAGGTTAAGCTCAAGGATCACCGAAGTTTGGTCTACGATCTATCTACTGAGCAGGCGGACAACTTGTTATTTCACGGAACCCGAGAAAGTTGGCGGGTGGATGAGTCAGGAAAGCGCTTGTTTCTCCGAGCCGAGTACCGTTATTCAAACTTTGAATTGGTGTATTGATCACCGGTTCTTTTTACTCTTAAAATAAGAATTTCATTTAAACTACTACAGCTATGAAATTGGTATTATTCAGTTTAGGCATTCTCTCCCTCACTTTTTTTGGGATTTCTTGTGATTCCAGAACGGAGGTAGAGCAAATCGTGGATGCGGCCATCGCTGCCCATGGAGGAGACCGCTATGCCGAAACCGCCATCGATTTTGATTTCAGAGGAACGCATTATTCCATTTTCAAATCTCCCACTGCCTTTGAGTACAGCAGGGAATTTACCGACTCTACGGGTCGGGTAGTGGATGTATTGAATAATGCGGGATTTACGCGAAGTGTCAATGGCGTGCGGATCGATACCTTGACTGAGGAGCGGATAGGGGCATTTTCTCGATCGGTCAATTCGGTGGCCTACTTTGCCTTTTTGCCCTACGGGCTAAATGATGCAGCAGCTATCAAGACCTACCTCGGTCAAACGAAAATCAAGGGAAAGGATTACCATCAAGTCAAGGTAACTTTTCAAGCAGAAGGAGGAGGAGAGCACTTTGAGGATGAGTTTTTGTACTGGTTTGGGGTAGAAGATTTCCGAATGGATTACATGGCCTACAGCTATCATACCGATGGTGGCGGAGTTCGAATGCGAGAAGTTCGCGAGGCACGCGAAGTAGGTGGGATTCGCTTCCAGGATTACATCAACTTGAAGGCTGCCAACAAAGAAACTCCTTTAGATTCCATGCAGTACTTGTTTGAAAAAGGGGCATTGGAGAAGCTTTCTGAAATCAATTTGGAGAACATCCGCACCTCTGCAATTCCGGAAAACTAAGGGATTGTGTCTTTTTTGGATTGGCGGTAAGGACTTTTTTTGATTTTTTAGTAACTAGGGGATGCAAACCCAAAAAAGCATATCCCTATGAATCGTAGAAGAGAATTTTTAAAGACTACCGGACTAGCAGGTCTAGGATTATTTGGTGCAGGAAGCGCCTTGGCTGACTCCATGAAGGTATTGCCTTTGGAAGCGTCCTATGGAGCCTCTCGACTGCAGTCGTTCAATATGTCTGGCTTTGCAGCTCCTAAACTAGCTACTGTACGGGTAGGGATAGTGGGCTTGGGAATGCGTGGACCTGGAGCGGTAGATCGCTTGAGCAAAATCGAAGGCGTAGAGATCAAAGCCTTGTGTGACCTACTTCCCGAGCGTGCGGAAAAGGCAAAAAAGTCTTTGGAAGGAAGCATTCATAAACCAGAATTGTATTCGGGTTCGCCTTTTGCATGGAAGAAAATGTGTGAGCGACCCGATCTAGATTTGATTTACATCACTACTCCTTGGGAGTGGCATACGCCAATGGCGGTGTATGCGATGGAGTCAGGCAAGCATGCTGCCGTGGAGGTGCCTGCTGCTAGAACCTTAGAAGATTGCTGGCAGTTGGTAGAAACTTCTGAGCGTACCAAAAAGCATTGCATGCAGTTGGAGAATTGCTGCTACGATTTCTTTGAGTTGATGACCTTAAAAATGGCTCGAGAGGGATTTTTTGGGGATGTAGTGCACGTAGAGGGAGCGTATATCCACGATTTGGTGTGGCTCAACTTCGATAAGGACAAGGGATTTCAGGGTATGTGGAGGTTGGAAGAAAACTTCCGAAATGGAAATCTTTACCCGACTCACGGACTTGGGCCCATCTGTCAGATTTTGAATATCAATCGCGGGGATCAGATGGATTACCTGACCTCTTTGTCTTCAAATGATTTTCAAATGAAGAAAAAAGCGCAGGAACTTGCCGAGCAGGATTCCTTCTGGAATAGCTATGCGGCCAAGTCCTATCGAGGTAACATGAATACTAGTGTAGTCAAAACCAAGCTAGGAAAAAGCATTGTAATCCAGCATGATGTGACTTCTCCTCGACCTTATTCTCGATTGCATGTGGTGAGTGGCACCGAAGGCTATGCTCAGAAGTATCCCGAGCAAAAAGTGGCCAAAGGACACAGCTGGATGAAAGAGGATGAAATGATGGCGCTCAAAGAAAAATACACGCCTGAGATTG
>JAXISU010000104.1:0-6306 GCA_034680425.1 Cyclobacterium sp. | reverse complement strand
TGCGTGAAAAAGAAAGCGGATTGGGCCTTACGTTGGATTGATAATGGATCCTTCCAGGAACGTTTGATTGCCTTTGCTGCGGTTGAAGGTATTTTCTTCTCTGGATCTTTCTGTTCCATCTTCTGGTTAAAGAAAAGAGGCTTGATGCCAGGACTTACCTTCTCGAATGAATTGATTTCAAGAGACGAAGGATTGCACTGCGACTTTGCGTGTCACTTGTATACCAAACACGTCAATAACCAGCTTCCAAAAGAGACCGTTCGCGAGATCATCATCGATGCCGTAGCGATCGAAAAAGAATTTGTAACCGACGCATTGCCTGTTCGATTGATCGGAATGAATTCTGATTTGATGTGCCAGTACATCGAATTCGTAGCAGACAGACTCCTTATGGAACTTGGCTGTGAGAAGGAGTGGAATAGCTCCAATCCTTTCGATTTCATGGACATGATTTCCTTGCAAGGCAAAACCAATTTCTTCGAAAAAAGAGTGGGTGACTACCAGAAAGCTGGCGTCATGAAGTCCACCGAAGCGGCAGATACTGGAGCTCGATTCTCGATTGGAGAAGATTTCTAAACGAGTTTGCATACCCAAAAATACCTATCTTAAACCACCCCTTTAAAAATTCGCCTGAGTATGTTAGTAGTAAAAAGAGACGGAAGAAGAGAATCCGTACGGTTCGACAAAATCACTGCAAGGATAGAAAACCTTTGCTATGAATTAGATCCCAAATTCATCCAGCCCATTGAAGTTGCCAAGAAGGTAATTGATGGTTTGTACGATGGGGTGACCACTTCCGAACTCGATAACCTTGCCGCAGAAGTATGTGCTTCACTGACCGTGAGACACCCTGACTATGCCATTTTAGCGGCTCGTATTGCAATCTCCAACCTGCACAAAACCACCAGCCAGTCTTTTTCTAACACCATGAAAAGACTGTATACCTATGTCAACCCCAAGACTGGAGAAAATGCACAACTCCTAGATACTGAGGTATACGGAATCATTAAGCAGCACGCAGCTAAACTCGATGAGGCGATCGATTACAAGCGTGACTTTAGCTACGACTATTTTGGGTACAAAACTTTGGAAAAAAGCTACCTCATCCGTTTGGATGGCAAGGTAGTAGAACGTCCTCAGCACATGCTCATGCGGGTGGCAGTAGGTATCCATAGAGAAGATTTGGATGCAGCAATTGAAACCTACGACCTACTTTCCGAAAAGTGGTTTACCCATGCTACCCCAACTCTTTTTAACGCGGGTACACCAAAACCACAGCTCTCCTCCTGCTTCCTTTTGACCATGAAGGATGACAGCATCGATGGCATCTACGATACGTTGAAGTCCTGTGCTAAAATCTCCCAGTCTGCTGGTGGAATTGGTCTTTCTATCCACAATGTACGTGCAAAGGGAAGCTACATCAAAGGCACCAATGGGGTCTCCAATGGTATCGTACCGATGCTACGAAACTTCGACATGACAGCCCGTTACGTAGATCAAGGTGGAGGAAAGCGCAAAGGAAGCTTTGCCATTTACTTGGAACCTTGGCATGCAGATATCAAGGACTTCCTTGAACTAAGAAGAAACCATGGTAAGGAAGAGATGCGTGCAAGAGACCTTTTCTACGCATTGTGGATCCCAGATCTATTTATGCAGCGCGTAGAGAACAACGAAGACTGGTCTCTTTTCTGCCCTAACGAAGCCCCAGGTCTTGCAGATTGCCATGGAGAAGAATTTGTAAGATTGTACGAGAAGTACGAAAAAGAAGGAAGAGCAAGAGAAACTATCAAAGCGCAAGAACTTTGGTTTGAAGTATTGGAATCTCAAATTGAGACCGGTACTCCTTACATGCTTTACAAGGATGCGGCCAATGGCAAATCCAACCAGCAAAACTTGGGAACAATCAAGTCTTCCAACCTTTGTACCGAAATCATTGAATACACTGCCCCAGATGAGGTAGCCGTATGTAACCTAGCTTCCATTGCCCTTCCAAAATTTGTAATGGCTGGGGAAGATGGAGTCCTTCGATTCGATCACCAGAAATTGTATGAGATCACCAAAGTGGCAACTCGCAATCTCAACAAGGTCATCGACATCAACTACTATCCAGTAGAAGAGGCGAGAAAGTCCAACTTTAGACACCGTCCAATTGGATTAGGTATTCAAGGTTTGGCAGATGCCTTTATCCTACTCAGAATGCCTTTCGATTCTATGGAAGCCAAAGGCCTGAACGAAGACATCTTCGAGACCATCTACTATGCTGCAGTAGAAACCTCCATGGAACTTGCCAAAATCAATGGTACTTACGAAACCTATGAGGGCTGTCCTGCTTCCAAAGGAATCCTTCAGTTTGATATGTGGGGAGTAACTCCTAAATCTGGACGTTACGATTGGGATTCGTTGAAAGAAAAAGTGAAGAAGTTCGGCATGCGCAACTCCCTATTGGTAGCTCCAATGCCTACTGCTTCTACTTCTCAGATCTTGGGCAACAACGAGTGCTTTGAGCCTTACACCTCCAATATCTACACAAGAAGAACCCTTTCTGGAGAATTTATCGTGGTAAACAAGCACTTGATGAAGGACTTGATTGATTTGGGATTGTGGAACGATACCATGCGTAACCGACTTATCTCGACCAACGGATCGGTACAGGCTGTTCCTGGAATCCCTCAAAACATCAAGGATCTCTACAAAACAGTTTGGGAGATTTCTCAAAAAATCATCATTGAAATGGCTGCTGATCGCGGAGCCTACATCTGCCAATCTCAAAGCATGAACATCTTCATGCAAGATCCAAATTTTGGGAAGCTGACCTCCATGCACTTCTATGCTTGGAAGAAAGGTTTGAAAACAGGCATGTACTACCTCCGTTCGCAAGCGGCAACTTCTGCCATCAAATTTACCTTGGACAAGTCTCAACTTGAGCAACCAAAAATGGAAAAGGCAAATGAAACAGAGACAATCAAGACACAAAAGCAAGATGCAATTGCCTGCTCCTTGGACGATCCAGAGGGCTGCGAAATGTGCGGAAGCTAAATCGATATTCTAGAGTTCATTAATGAATAAAGGCGTTTGATTCTATCAAACGCTTTTTTTTTATATCTTTTCATTGATGAATAAAGAAATACTACTCCAACGACTCCAGCACTTGAGCCTAACTACTGAAGCCAAGTTTGGAATACTCACGCCTCAGCACATGGTGGAACATTTGACCCTCACCCTAAAAATGTGTGCTGGAAGAATCCCAATTCCTGAAATCGTACCTACAGAAAAACAGTTGGCTGGAAAACATGCCCTGTTATTTACAGATCTCCCTTTTCCAAAAGGGATCAAAGGCCCAGGACTACCTGACACCTTACTCGACCTTCGCTATCCCGATCTAGAAACGGCGAAAGAAGAACTGATTAAAAGTTGGGATGCCTACCAATTGCTATTCCAAGAAAACCCAACAAAGTCAACCCCTCACCCTGGATTTGGACCGCTCAACTTTGACGAATGGGAACGGTTTCATGCCAAACACATGGATCACCACTTAAGTCAATTTGGCTGTTAAAAAATGGTCAATTTTCTTCTTTAGAGGGTTCAATAGGAGACACGCCGCCTGAAACCATAAACTTCATCACATCTGAATTTTTGACCCCTTTGAGCGGCGTGATTTTTTCCTTTTTTACGAGAAACACATTTCCAGATACATTGTAGCTGTGAGGAAAATAAACGGCGACCAAGCCTGGAGCTCCAATGGAAGACATCTCTTCTTGGGTTACAAAACCCAAGCGGTGCAAACTTTCAGACACTTCGACTAAGACAGGAGAGTTAAACTTTTTCTTTTCCCCTACAAAAGCACCCATCAAATCCTTGATCGAGGTGTACAGCAAGTTGACAAAAGGAATCTTAAATACTCCACGCTCAAACCAGTCGAATAGTGGTTTGGTAAAAATTAGACTTGCCAAATACCCCACAAATGTAATTAAAGCCAGCACCATCAAGATTCCTATACCTGGAATGGGTACCGGAATCAGGTTATCCAAAAAAAGAAAAAGCTGGTAGATAATGTAGCACGTGATCGCCAAAGGGGTAAGAAATAACAAGCCCCTAAAGAAATAAGCCAGCAGTTTGCGGTAGGTAAAAGCCATGTTTAGGTGTTGGAATGCGATTGTTTGTATGGGATCAACTCTACTTTCAATCTAATAGTTTGATTTTAACAGAACGGTAATAGATCACACTTTCTGGATCATGTGCTTGAAGGGCAATTGTACCCCGATCAAACCGCTTTTTTCCAAGGGGAGAAGTACGTTTGGTATCGGCAGACTCGTCGTATTCCATGACCACCTTGCCATTGAGGGCTACTGAAATCTGATCTCCTTTTACAATCACATGGTAGGTGTACCATTCCCCATCCTTGACATGCACCTCGGAGACATCCTGAACGGCATATAGGCTGCCTGACTTTCGCCAATCGGAATGGCTTTGGTTGACTTGAACCTCGTACCCTTTTTCTGGCCAATCGCTCTCTTGGTAGGCTGTGTGGATGAAAATTCCGGAATTGGCTTTAGGTAGCGTTTTCACCTCTACCAACAATTCGAAATTTTTAAAATCTGCTCCCCCAACTTTTCCTGCATAAAATGCATGGGCTCTAGGACCGGCAACTTTAAGAAGCCCATCTTCAATTGAAAAAGACGTTGGATTTTCAGAAACCCTCCAGCCTTCAAGATCTTTTCCAGAAAATAATTCAATCCACTGGGTATCTTGAGCTATCGAGGAGAGCTGAAAAACAAAAAGGAAAAGTAGGGTGAAGAGCGTTTTCATAAGGTTAGCGATTGGTTTTATATCGATGAAGTTAGGCAATAATTTTCTGCACAAAAAAAGGCTCTGAAGATATCTTCAGAGCCTCAATTTTTTGATGTCAACCTAATTAAAGGTCAATTCCCATAAAGGACATAAAGGCAATGCCCATCAATCCAGTAAGGAGCATGGTAATACCCAGACCTTTCAAGCCATTGGGAACCATGGAATACTTCAAACGCTCACGGATAGCTGCCAAAAGAACGATGGCAAGCATAAATCCAAAACCTGAGCCAAAACCATACACTGCAGATTCTGCCAGGGTATAATCACGCTGAGCCATAAATAGACAGCCTCCTAGGATCGCACAGTTTACTGCAATCAAGGGAAGGAAAATACCCAACTGACCATACAAGGCAGGTGAGAACTTTTCTACCACCATTTCTACCAATTGCACGATACCTGCAATGATGGCAATAAACATGATGAAACGTAAAAAGGATAAATCTATGGTTGACATGCTTGCAGAGACCCAAGTCAGTGCGCCTTCTTTCAATACAAATTCATTTAAAATCCAGTTGAAGGGAACTGTTACTCCCAACACAAATACGACAGCCGCTCCAAGACCAACTGCAGTACTTACTTTTTTGGAAACGGCAAGGAAAGAGCACATTCCCAAGAAGTAGGCGAAAATCATGTTATCGATAAAAATCGACCGAATACCTAAGCTGAATAATTCCATTGTTTCTGTGTCTTAATTAATGTTCGACATAGCCCGTTTTGGTACGTTGTACCCAAACAATTAGCCCTAAAATGATAAATGCTCCTACTGGTGTTACCATCAATCCATTGGTGGCCAATTTGAAATCTGGGCCAAACAAACTGGAAATATACTGGAAAACAGGAATTCCAAATACAGCACCAGATCCCCAAAGTTCACGGAAGAAAGCTACTGTTAAGATAATCCAAGAATAACCTAGCGCTGAACCTAAGCCATCTAGCATCGAGTCGTAAGGTTTGTTACCCATTGCAAATGCCTCAAGTCTACCCATTACGATGCAGTTGGTGATAATCAAACCAATAAACACGGATAGTTCCTTGTACATATCGTAAGCGAAAGCTTTCAAGATCTCACTGACAATAGTTACTAGCGTAGCCACCACAGCCAATTGTACAATAATACGCACACGGGCAGGAATGGTATTTCGCATCAGTGAAATCGCAAAGTTGGACAAGGCAACCACAAAGATTACCGAGATCGCCATAACCAAGGTTGGCTGCATTTGGGTTGTCACTGCCAAAGAAGAGCAGATCCCAAGTACTTGCACAGTTACTGGATTATCGTCAATTAACGGATCAGTAATTAATTTTTTTCTCCTTTTGGAAAGCAAGGGTTCTGCTGGCTTTACCGCTACAGACTTTTCAATTGTTTCAGCACTCATAGTTTCTTTAGTTTTAATGAGTTTTTAATTAGAGAACAGCGACTACTTTAGATGCAGACTTAGCTTTGATGTAGGCCTCGTA
>JAXISU010000103.1:0-6316 GCA_034680425.1 Cyclobacterium sp. | reverse complement strand
GGAAAGCGGTCCACTACTTCTTTGTACAGGTCAAAATTGGGACCTTCCATCACTCCATCACGGGTGACATCGGAGCACTTGACATGTTTGAGCCCGCGCTCGTAAAAAAATTCAATATGTTCAAATAGGTCTAGTTCTGTTTTGGTGAGCCATCCCTTGATCTTGATTTTGTAATCGTTCGGGTTGGTATCTGCCGCCAAGTAAATTTTCTCCCGCCCATAGGATAGGATGAATTGGGCGAAGCGCTCTGGGAATCTAGCCGCCGCAGAAGCGATGGTCACTGTTTTGGCACCAAACTCAAAGCACTTGATCACATCCCCATCGGTGGAAATACCTCCAGTGAAATCCACTTCCAAGTCGGTATAACCCGCAATGGCTTCTAGGATATTGTAATTTTTGGGCTCCCCTCTTCGAGCTCCATCCAAATCTACCAGGTGTACCCGCTTGATGCCAATCCCTTCGAAGGCCTGCGCAATCTCAAGGGGGTTGTGGGAGATGACTTCTTCGGTAGCAAAATCGCCCCGCTTAAGCCGCACACACTTGCCGTTGATCAGCCAAATGGAAGGAATAATTTCAAACATGGTGGTAGGATATAGAAGAATACGCGTGAAAAATTGAACTCAGTGATTTAAATATACAATCCTCCGTGTTTTTTGAAAGCAGAAACCCCGAAAAAATTGCAATTATTTTTACAAACCCCCTCTAAAAATGACGCCCTTTTAATAATTCGTGTCAATTTTCATCAATACACTAATTTTCCAAGACGTCCTTGGCCTCCTGAAGCCCAAAGTGCTTTTCCTCCTGGTGCTGCCTTGACGGCGTGGTAACCCGTGGTCGAAAAAGGCTGCCAACTGTGTGCTCCGTCGGTAGAGAAGTCCGAACCACCTGGACCTACTGCCACTACCCAGCCTTTGTCTTGCAGATGAGCAACTCCAGAACGATAGCCACTAGGACCCTCGCTGGTAGAAATGGTCACCTCACCAAGAACGAGTAATGCATTGGCAAATCGATTTTCAGGCTTCAAGTAATCCCCACCCACCAATACCAATCCTCCTTCTCCAGGTAGTGCAGTAGCGGCAAATACTCCCTGAGAAGGTTCCCCTTGGAGTATGTCTGTCAATTCGCGCACTGCCCAAGATTGGGAGGCAAACGCATACCGATGCAAACGCGACACGGCGCCGCCGGTGGCAAATACCAGTCCCTCCGAATCAGCAAGCATAGAGGAAGAACTTGCCGCAAATGCCGCTTCTCCTGACACAGCATCCGGTAGATTGGCTAGGGAATGCCAACTTCGGCCTCCATCGAGCGTCTCCAAGATCATCCACTTCCCACCAATGGGATCGCCCAAGACATAGCCACGCTGAGCATCGATAAATTGAATTGCATCAAAAAAGGCTTCTCCTCCTTCCTGATGTACTTTTTCCCAAGTCTTTCCTCCATTGGCTGTTCGGTAGATCACCGCAGGCTGTCCTGCCGAAGCCGCCACCGCTGTCTGCGCATCAAAGGCATGGATGGACCGAAAGTCTACGGTATCCAAACCCGCTACCGTACCCGTCTGCCAGCTCGCTCCACCATCCTCGGTCTTCAGCCAAGTTCCTCCACTCCCACTGGCCCAGCATACCTGCTCCGAAATGGGGGATACCCCTCTCAAAGAGGCTTTCCCTGGAGATTGAAACTGTTTCCATTCGGGGCTTTGGGCAAAACTTAGGCTAGCCCATAGCCAGGCAGTGAGGAGGAAGAAAACTTGCTTCATTTCACATCTACTTTTCGGTAGGCATCTATCAGTGCCAACTCTCCTGCTTTGCCTGGAAGGGCGTTGCCATGCTCCATGCCCAAGATTCCTGTAAAGCCTTTTTTGTGAATGTACTGGAATACATTGCCATAGTTAACCTCTCCAGTTCCCGGCTCTTTTCTGCCAGGATTATCCCCAATCTGGATGTAGGCGATTTCAGACCAGGTTTTTTCCATGGTCGCGATCAGGTTGCCCTCGTTGCGCTGCATGTGGTACGCGTCGTACAGCAACTTGCAAGCAGGGCTACCTACCGCTCTACAGATCATGTAAGTCTGATCGGCATGGCGCAGAAATAGGTCCGGATTGTCACTCAATGGCTCCAAGACCATCGCCATGCCATGGGGCTCAAAAATCTCCGCACCCCGCTTGAGCGCATCAATGACATTCCCTGTCTGTACCCCAATCTGTAGATTGCGCTCAAAGTAGCCGGGCACCACAGTCATCCACTTCGCATTGACCCGCTTCGCTGTCTCCACGGAGGCCTTGCAGGTGGCTACGAAATTGTCCAAAAACTCCTGCTTCCCCGTCGTGAGGGAGACTTTCCAGTTGTCGCCTCCATCCACTACAAATACGCCCATCCGCATTCCAAGTTGATCGAGGGTCTTCCCGATCAGCTCCTGATCCGCGATGGGTCGTTTGAGGAGGCCATTGTCCTCCAAGGAACGGAATCCTTGGTCTGCCATAAATCGGAGTTCATCCGCCAATCCACCCGGAGCATGCTCTTTAAACATGCCAAAGTGGGGGGCAAAATCTAGTTTAAAAGGTGCTCCTGCCATTTTTTCCTTGGCAAAAGAAGGGAGAGAGAGCATTCCTGCTCCACTCATTACCGCTGTACCGAGGCCTAGCCTCTTGATAAATCCTCTTCGTTGCATGGCTTAGATTACTTTAGTTTTTCCAGGTATTGCATGCGGGTAGTAGCCATCTGCGTTTGGCAGCAGCTTTGGTGCCGCATCCCAAGCGAGGGTATCGGGGAAAAGATCCACCTGCCCATTGAGGGATTCCTCCCAGGTCATCACCTTGCCTGAGTAGGTGGCATAGCGACCCATGATGGCGGTAAGGGTGGATTTGGCTGCATTTTCTGCATCTGCAAATTTGTACTCTCCCTTTACCAATGCCGCCCAGAGTTCGTCGTGCTCCTGCTGATACGGATTGGGTTGGTTTTTACGATCGTGATCGTAAATCACATTCCCCTTCCAGTCGGTGAGCAAGCCGTGGTTGCCTGCACTGAGGTAGGCTTTTCCTTTGGTGCCTTGGAAGGTCTCGTCCACCCGATTGGCAGCACCAGGGAAATGTCGGCACTCGGAGTGAATCACGCTGCCATCCGCATAGGTGAAGGTGAGCACATGGTGATCAAAAATCTCCCCATGGTCCTTGCCTGTACGCACGGCACGTCCGCCTGTGCCCTCAGCTTTGACTGGATAGCCATTCTTGGCCCAGTTGGCCACGTCAATGTTGTGCACATGCTGCTCCACGATGTGGTCCCCGCAGAGCCAGTTAAAGTAGTACCAATTCCGCATCTGGTATTCCATCTCCGTTTGGTCAGGAGTCCGTGGCTTCACCCAAACACCCCCATCGTTCCAATACACCTGTCCTCCGACAATATCGCCGAGGGCACCGTCCTGAATACGCTTCATGGATTCCCGGTAGTTGTTTTGGTAGTGACGCTGCAAGCCCACTACCACGTTCAATTTTTTGGCTTTGGCCACTTCTGCCGCAGCCAACACCTTCCGGATTCCGGCGGCATCTGTGGCTACGGGTTTTTCCATAAAAATCTGCTTGCCTTGACGCACGGCTTCCTCAAAATGGGAAGGGCGAAAGCCTGGAGGAGAGGCCAGAATCACTACATCGGCTTCGGCAATGGCCTTTTTGTAGGCATCGAAACCTACAAAGCGCCGCTCCTGCGGTACATCCACCTTGTCCTTGCCGTACTTTTCAATAATCGGCTTGTAGCTGCCCTCGAGTCGATCGCCAAAGGCATCGGCCATCGCCACCAACTTGATGGGATGTCCAGTATCGAAGGCTTGAAATACAGCGCCAGTACCACGGCCTCCACAGCCAATCAAGGCCAGCTTCAGCGTATTTTGTGGGGCAGCATAGGCCCCTGGAACTAAAAATGAGGGAGCGAGTAGACCTCCCGTCAGCAGGGCGGAGGTCTTCATAAATTCTCGACGGTTTGGATTTTTTTTCATGGGGAGGTGAGTTTGGGGTCAATAATCAACAATGGGTGCCTGCGTGTAATAGGCGAAAATTTCTTCGGTGGAGGGTGGAATCAAGGGGCGAACAAGCCGCATACCCACAAAGGGTGCTTCCGGAAACCACCATTGACTTTTTGGTATTTGGGGATCTATTCTTTTCCATACAGGATCCGAATACTCCCGGAAGGAGGAGCCAAGACTGGCTTCTGCAGTTGCAAAGTTTCCCCCTCTGAGGGAGTGGGGATAGAGTTTAGCGCCTCGATTGACGGGATTGCTCGCAGTAGATTTGCTGTAAAAATCAGGGGCATAGGCGTCAATCACCCATTCGGTCACATTGCCATACATATCGTGCAGCCCCCAAGGGTTGGGCTTTTTGGTTCCTACCACCTGCGTAGTTTGTTTGCTATTGGCAGCATACCAGGCATAGTCTCCTAGGGCAGCAGGTGCAGTGCCAAAGAAAAACCGTTCCTCTGAACCCGCTCTTGCTGCATACTCCCACTCGGCTTCGGTGGGGAGACGGTAGAAAATCCCGGTCTTCAGGTACAGCCAATGACAGTATTGAATGGCTCCATACTGAGTCATCCCTACGGCAGGCTTTCCTTCCTTGCCCATGCCAAAGGTCATGTCTAGGTAGGGCAAACTCGGACGCGAAAGCGCATCTACCCGTGCGGGCACTCCTCCTTCGGTGATCGTCTGCTCGTATTGCTTGTCCAGAAAAAGTTCAAATGCATCCCAGGTCACTTCATGGGTTCCCATCCAAAAGGCATCGAGCTGTACCTGATGTCGCGGTTGCTGATCCGGGAAAGAGGGGTCTGCTGATCCCATCCAATAGCTGCCGGCGGGAATTGGGGTCATGTCGAAAGAAACCGATGTCCCACCCAGGGTTTGGGTGTAGGGCTCAAATACAGGAGCAGGATTGAGTTGGAAACTCATCAAACTCAGGAAAAATAGGCCGAAGGTTCTTTTCATCAGGTCAGCGGGTACGACATGCCCATGAAAATACACATTTTCTCTCAGCTAGGATAGCGCTTTTGATAAATGGTCAAGCAAATTTCCCTGAGGATGGAAAAAAGCCTCACCGGAGAGAAGCGAATGAGGAAGGGTAAAGCGTAAAAATTAAAGACGCTTGACCACCTCTTTTTTGGGCAGTCGCAAAGCCCACATGCCGCGCAGATCTCCCAGCGCATAGCCGGTGGCTGGATCTTGAGGGTAAAGCTGCTTGAGTTTGGCGGCAGTTTCGGGAGCGATGTCCTTTTTGGGATCGCCATGGCAACTTAAGCAAAGTGCATTGGCCATCAAGATGGGTTTGGTGTAGAGCAGTACTTCTCCACCCTCGATTTTCTGGATGCTCGGGTCAGCCAAAATGTTGTTTTCTGCATTGTAGGCATACGCATCCAAGAGCGGTATTTCCTGTGCATTGGGGGCATCTGCAGGATTTCTAGGTTGGGAAGATACCCGACGAAGGGTCACTGCATGTTT
Organism: Cyclobacterium sp.; assembly: GCA_034680425.1. Classification (GTDB taxonomy): domain Bacteria; phylum Bacteroidota; class Bacteroidia; order Cytophagales; family Cyclobacteriaceae; genus Algoriphagus. The sequence continues at coordinate 850 of JAXISU010000103.1, read as the reverse complement.
GGATTCTAGGGATTTCAAGAGGGGCAAGGCATTGACCTTGCAAAAATCTAGGGCCCTCGCAGGTCCATTGGCCGCAATCGCCTCTTGCAGTTGGGTGGTCAATTGGGCTTGAGCTTCCTGGGTGATGGAATCCCCCCAGACCATGGCCTCTTCCAAAATCGCTACCTCGGTAATTCGCTTCACCTCATTGTTGAGCTGCACCTCATTAAATGCTTCCTGGGAAACCCGCTCCTGCGGACCGCAGGAAAAAATTAGAATTGTTATGAGAAGTAGAAGGAGGTTTTTCACAAAGTACGAAATACGGAATTGAGTTGTACAATGTACCAAGTACAAAGTACAAAGTAGGGATTCGAGTTTTACAATTTCAAGCGTCTTGATACTTGTTACTTGATACTCTTTCTCATATCGAATGCCGAACTCCGATTGAAGAATGAAGAAATGTACCAAGTACCAAGTACTAAGTACAAAGTAGGGATTCGAATTAGGACAATAATTCTGCTATCAAGAATTACGATACTTGATACTACATCTTGGTACATTGTACTTCGTACTTGGTACAAAGTTGTACTTGATACTTGCTACTAGATACTTGATACTATTCTTCCCCCCTCACCCGTACGTACTGAAAGATATCGCCCACGGTGCCGCGTTTGATAAATCCTTTTTTCAAGATGGCTTCGGGGATGTAGCCGGCTTTTTCAAGCACATTCATGGATTCCCCATTAAAGTCATAGACTTGGGCGAAGATTCGTTGGATATCAAACTTGTCAAAGATGTAGTCGGTGTATAGCTTCACTGCTTCGGTGGCAATTCCCTTGCCCCAAAAAGGTTCGCCTACCCAAAATCCCAT
>JAXISU010000102.1:0-6320 GCA_034680425.1 Cyclobacterium sp. | reverse complement strand
ACTGCTACTGGATTCATGGCAGCAATTTGCATAGCCACGTCTTTTCCAGCTTCTTCTACGTTGTTACCAGAAGTGTTCACAAGGCCTACCAATACACCCAATTTTCCATTGGAGTGTACGTAAGTCACAACTTGGTCAGCACTGATGACTTCGAAGTGAGAGATTTCAATTTTCTCACCGATTTTACCAGTCATTTCAATGATTTTTTCTGCAATGGTGCTGCCTTCCATAGGTAGGGCAAGTACTTCAGCAGTGGTAGTGGAGCCGTTGCTTACTGCTGCATCAATTAGAGAGTTAGCAAAAGCACCAAATCCTTCATTCTTAGCTACGAAGTCAGTTTCGCAAGTAAGTGAAAGCAAAATACCTTTTGCGTTGCCATTGGTCAAGCGAGTTACGACTACGCCTTCTTTGGTTTCGCGGTCAGCTCTAGAAGCAGATACCTTCTGACCTTTTTTTCTGAGGATGTCCACTGCTTTTTCGAAGTCGCCATCGGCTTCGGTAAGCGCTTTCTTGCAGTCCATCATGCCTGCTCCGGTCATTTGTCTCAGTTTGTTTACGTCTTGTGCAGTAATTGACATGGTAAGTTTCGTTTAGATAGTTCGTATAGATCGGATACCTCCTAGGAGGGTATCGGTTGTACTTTTTGGGAGGCGCAAGCGCCGAGTTTAAACAAAAAATTGAACATCGACTGACGCCAGATGTTCAATTTTTTAATTCATTAGTAGAGTGGATTATTCCTGTGTTTCGGCGTCCACGGCTCTTTTTGCCTCTTCCTCTTCAGAAAGTTTGGCATCGTCCTTATCCTTCTTGCGCTCAGATAGGCCTTCTTCGATGGCTGTACCGAATGCTTTTACTAGAAGGGAAACAGACTTGAATGCATCGTCATTTGCTGGGATTGGGAAGTCCACCTCGTTTGGATTAGAGTTGGTATCTACCAAAGCAAAAACAGGGATACCTAATTTTTGCGCTTCAGCGATGGCAATGTGTTCTCTCTTGATGTCTACTACAAATAGCGCGGCTGGAAGACGGCTCAAATCGGCGATACCGCCCAAGATCGTTTCCATTTTTTCCTTTTGACGGCTAACCATCAAACGCTCTTTTTTAGCCAAGTTTTTGTAGCCATCTTCCTTCATCAATTTCTCTAGGGAAGACATCTTCTTAAGAGACTTTCTGATGGTAGCGAAGTTGGTCAACATACCACCCAACCATCTTTCGGTCACGTAAGGCATGTTGAGACGCTGTGCTTCTGCAGCAACTAGGTCTTTGGCTTGTTTTTTTGTAGCGACAAACATGATTTTTTTGCCGGAACGTACAATTTGCTTGATTGCGTTGGATGCTTCTTCGAGGCAAGCAAGCGTTTTGTTGAGGTCGATAATATGGATACCGTTCTTCTCCATAAAGATATATGGAGCCATTCTTGGATCCCACTTTCTCGTCAAGTGTCCGAAGTGAACACCAGCATCCAGTAAGTCTTTGTATTCTATTTTTGACATGAATGAAATTGTTTTCTATTGTATGAAGTCTATTCCGATTAACGCTTAGAGAACTGGAATCTTCTTCTTGCTTTTCTACGTCCTGGCTTCTTACGTTCCACCATTCTAGGGTCACGAGTCAAGAAACCTTCTTTTTTCAATGGAGGTCTGTGTGTCTCATCTGCTTCGCAAAGTGCTCTTGAGATGGCCATACGTGCGGCTTCTGCCTGTCCTTTGATTCCACCACCGTCTACATTGATTTGTAGGTCATAGCTTCCTTCAACACCTACTAGGGTCAAAGGCTGCTTTACTACAATCTGGTGTAGTTCAAATGGGAAGTAAACCTCAATTGCTTTGTTGTTCACGGTAATTTTACCGTTCCCTGGCGTCATGTAAATACGGGCTACAGAAGTCTTTCTTCTACCGATTGTATTGATTGTTTCCATGCGTCAGCAATTAAAGGGTGATAGCTTTAGGCTGTTGTGCGGCATGAGGATGCTCAGCACCTTCATACACGTACAAGTTGCCGTACAACTTGCTTCCTAATCTGTTTTTAGGCAACATGCCTTTTACAGCTTTCTCTATCAAGATGGTTGAAGATTTGGCCTTCAACAATCGTGGAGTAGAGATTCGCTGTCCACCTGGGTATCCGGTGTGGCGCACATATACTTTTGCGTCCCACTTGTCACCCGTCAATCGAACCTTGTCTGCGTTGATTACGATGACATTGTCACCACAATCTACGTTAGGAGTGAAGCTAGGCTTCGTCTTTCCTCTCAAGATTTTCGCAACATCACTAGCCAAGCGTCCAAGAATAGCAGACTGGGCATCCACAAGGACCCATTGCTTTTCTACGGTGGAGCTGTTGGCTGAGATGGTCTTATAGCTCAGAGTATCCACTTTGTAACTGTTTAATTTTTAGCTTATTAATTAATTATCGACCCCAAAAAGGGACACAAAGATAGGAGCATTTATTTTTCTATGCAAACTATTTGCGATACTAAACCCTAATTTTCATTGGTTTAGCAAACTTTTTTTTATTCAAGCAGCGCAAGCTAGCCGAAAAAGACAGCTTATCGATTCTTTTCAAGCTGCTGTACCAATACCTGAAAATCTTTGGGATAGGGAGCTTGTACGGTGATTTTTTTTCCATCTAAGCCCAAAAACTGTATGCTGAATGCATGCAAGGATACCCGCTGCATGATGGGCAGCTCATCCGTATCTTTTTTCAAATTAAAGCGTCGCTTCAGGGCGGAGAGGTACAAGGGCTTTCCTCCATACAGCGTATCACCACAAATCGGCGCCTTCAAGTAAGCCAGGTGCACGCGAATCTGGTGCAATCTGCCAGTAATCGGACTACAAGCGATCAGCGTATGGGCGAAGTAGGTCCGTACGGTGTTCACGATCGTTTGGGCTGGTTTTCCATCCTTACTTACCTTGGCAATTCCCTTGTTATTGGCAGCCAGATTGCGATCCACGAGTAGGTTTTGAAAGTCGTGAATGCCTTCCGCCACGGCATGGTAGATTTTTTCTACCTGCCTGCTTTCGAATTGCATGGCCAAATGACGGTATGCCTCCGCATGCTTCGCGATCACTAGACAGCCTGAGGTCTCCTTATCCAAGCGGTGGCAGAGCTGCGCATCCTCCCAATAGGTCTTTGCTAAGTCCAGGATGTTTTGTGCCTCGTGGCGGTCATCCAAACTCGATAGGTAGGGAGGTTTGTTGATGACCAAGAAATCCGAGTTTTCAAGGAGAATCAGGTCTTCAAACGTAATTTTTTTCATGGATGGCTTGCTCCGATAAGTGGCCACAAAGCTAGCCAATCTTTGTCGGTTCCAAAAAAGTTGCGAAAACTAAGTCCTTGGGAATCAAAAATTCGTGAACGGAATAAAAATCAGGAATCCTAGATCAACTAGCAGGGAGTACTTCTTCTTTCTTTTTCTCCTTTTCTAGTGGAAGTTCAAAGCTAAAGATTGATCCTTTGCCCAGGACGGAGCTGACGGAGATTTTACTCTTGTGTCCTTCCAAAATGTGCTTGACGATAGCCAAGCCAAGACCTGTACCCCCTTTGCCCTTGGACCTGCTTTTTTCCACCCGGTAAAAACGTTCAAATATGCGCTTCAAATCCTCTGGAGGTATACCAGGTCCATTGTCTTTGACTTCTAGCTGAAGTTGATTTTTGCTCGACTTGATGCAAACCTGCACCTCACCACCATCGTGGTTGTATTTGACGGCATTGAAGATGAGGTTTTGACATACCCGGTAGATTTTTTGACGGTCTGCGAGGGTCTGGTAACTTTTTTCTGGATCAAATTCCAAGGTGATGTGTACCTCCCGTTTGGAAGCCTTGTGTTCCAATTCCTCGATGACCTCCTGAACCAATTCTTTCAGGTCAAATTCGGTGAAGGTAAACTTGATTACCCCCGATTCCATTTGGTTGAGGGTGAGTAGGTCTTGAACGAGGTGGTCTAAAGAATCCAAGCTTTTGGCTGCTTTCCTCAAAAACTTCATACGCACCTGCTTGTCATCAATCGCTCCGTCCAGAAGCGTATGAATGTAGCCTTGCGTCGCAAAAATGGGTGTTTTGAGTTCGTGCGAGATGTCTGCAATAAATTCTCGTCTGAACTCTGCATTTTTTTGGAGCGCTTCAATTTCCCGCTGCCTGGCAAGTGCATAGGAATTGATGACGGTATTGATTTTTTTTAAAGGGGAAAGGGAGGAGCCTAAGGATTTCTCTTTGATTTCGGTAAGGTCCTTTTTTTGAATTTTTTCGAGCAAGGTGTAGATGTTTCCAATCTCTCGAAAAACCAAAAACTCTAGGGTGATACTTATTAATAAGTAGGAAATGGAGAAAGAGAGCAGGAGTGCTGCCCAGAGAACAGTAGCTGAGGTGGAGGGGATCAGGTACAAAAATGCCGTCACCACTGCGGCTATGGCAATTGCTAGAAAAAAGGATAATCCCCGAGAACCTGTTGGCATCTTAACCCAGTTCAAATTTATACCCTACCCCTTTGACGGTAGTGATGTATTCTTCCCCGATTTTTTCACGAACCTTTCGGATATGCACATCCACTGTTCGTGCCAATACAAAGACATCAGATCCCCAGATGTTGTGCAGAAGCTCATCTCGGCTGTAGACCACATTGGGATTGTTGGCCAAGAAGTACAAGAGTTCAAATTCTTTTTTGGGTAGTGTGATGGTTTTGCCAGCTTTATCAATGGTAAAGCTGCTGCGGTCAATGTTCAGATCGCGAATTTTTATTTGACCCTTTTCCTGTTCTTTTTTAGAATCTCGGCGAAAGAGGGCGGCAATACGAGACATCAATGCCCGAGGTTTGATGGGCTTGGTGATGTAGTCATCGGCTCCCACATCAAATGCTGCTACCTCCGAATATTCCTCTAGTCTGGCAGTTAGGAAAATGATAAAGGCATGCTTCAACTCAGGAATTTGGCGAATTTGAAGGCAGGTTTCTACCCCGTCTTGATTCGGCATCATGATGTCTAATAGAATTACATCGGGTTGAAACTTAATTGCGGTTTTCACAGCTTTCAGTCCATCCTCTGCCGTAGCCACTTCATAGCCTTCTTTTTGCAGGTTGTATTTTAAGATTTCGACAATATTCGGCTCGTCATCTACGACCAATACCTTGATTTTTTGTTTGTCTGCCATGGGAAGAATTCCAAATTGTTGTCTGAAAATTAATGAATATCTACCGCTTCAAACCAATAGTTGCATTAACCTAATCTTGAAAGAATCGAGTTAATGCTAAAATACAGGTCTTTTTGTAACGCTTTGTTAAGTTAGTGTTAAACCCATTGCCTTGCTAATTTTTCAACCCTTTGGCAGTCGTAATGTCGATGTTCAATGAACCAATAAACAAATCGGCCTTGATTTTAACAGGGATTTTGTGGACATCTTTAGTAATCCAGACTTTCACGGGGTACTCCCCGCGAAACAGGCTATTTTTAGGAATTCGGGGGGAAAAGAGGTAGGTTTCTTTTCTTCCTAATTTCGTTTCAAGCATTTCGGTCCCACCAAATATTAATTTTAGGTTATATATTTCTTTATCAAAAAAACCTCGGATTAAAACCTCTTGTCCTTTCTTCAGGGTGGACAGGTCTAAGGTGCGTAAAAAATAAAATCCGCTGACCAAATCTTGTACCGTTCCCGGCAGGGAGTACACCTTGGTTTCTTTTACTTTTTTGTTTTCTCGGTCGTAGAGCTCAAGGGTAGCCTTCTTGTTGACTTGGTCAAAATAGACCTTCTCGTTTCGTCGATACCGTCCTTCTTCGATGTAGCGGTAGGAAAGTCCTGGCAGCAAGCTTTGGGTATTTAGGTGAGTTCCCCAATTGTCATTGACCTTACTAAAAATGGTGACTGCACCTTTGGTTTTTCCAAAAGCATCAATTTTATAATAGGATTGCGAGTTTTCAAGAATTGCCTTCCTGCTGACATGCAGTCGTCCTTCTGCGAGATCCACCCATCCATAAGTCACTTCAAAGTGTAGATCCTCCCCAAAGGTGAAGGGTACGTCCTTGGCTGTAGACTGCGCCCAAGATGCTGCAAGCGGAAAACAAACGAACAGCAGGATCCGAAAATAGCGCTTCATCTGATATGTGACAATTTGTGACAAAAACTAAAGAATGATTGGATAATTTTTCGCAAAATCTGCTGTTGTAAAGCTTAAAAGTACAAATTTGCAGAGCGAAAACAAGGGGAGTCATCACCTTGTTATTTGTACAGACAATTGGTAACTTGAACGTTTTAACCTATACCCAAATCACTCACACATGAGTACGAACAACGCAGAAAAACTCAAAGCCTTACAGCTCACCATTGACAAGCTT
>JAXISU010000101.1:0-6353 GCA_034680425.1 Cyclobacterium sp. | reverse complement strand
GTCATTGAGCCCTACATTCGCTTCAAGGGTGAAGTGGGCGAGCAGGCCACCATGTTTTTCTTGGACCCCTGTGGCAATGCCCTTGAGTTTAAGTCTTTCCAAGATCCTACACAGATTTTTGCCAAGTAAATTTTGTGAACCTGCTAGCCCTATCCGCTCGCCTTGGAAAAAAGCTTCTGCTGGAAGGGAAGGAACACCTTTTCTTTAACGGAACCTCTTACTTAGGTTTGGATAGCCTGGAGACCTATGCGGGAATTGTGGAAGGCAATCTACAAAAGTGGGGCACGCACCATGGGCTCAGTCGAACCAACAATGTGCGCCTTGCGATCTATGATGCGTTTGAGGAGTTCTTTTCAAATCAGGCGGGGGCAGAAAGCAGCGCATTATTCAGTTCGGGCTACTTAGCGGGTATCGCTGCGAGCCAATACCTTTTCCCCAAAGCAAATCAATGCTGGGCTGCACCGGATACCCATCCAGCGATCTTGCCTTCGGGTGTTCAAGCAGAGTCCTCTCTGAGTTTTACCCAATGGACACTTGCCTGTTTGGAGCGGGCCTCTCGTTTGCCATCACAGAAAATCTTGATCCTTGGCAATGCAGTAGATCCGCTCAAAGCAGAAATTCATGCCTACGATTGGGTTGCTTCGATTGCTGCAAAGCACGAGGTGACACTATTGATTGACGATAGCCATGCTTTTGGGGTATTGGGCGATTCCCTTTTTGGCACCTATTCCCAATGGAAGCAGGACCGGATTCAACTCGTTGTTTCTGGCTCTTTGGGCAAGGGCTTGGCCACTCCCGGAGGCATGGTATTGGGCACAGCGGATTTGATTCAAGGGGTCAAATCCCAATCCATTTTTGTGGGGGCTTCTCCTCCTGCACCTGCCTTGCTTCAAAGTTTTTTGGATGCACAGGAACTCTTGCATGCACAGCAGCGAAAGTTAAAGGAGCTTATTTTCTTTTTTTACCAACAAACCAGGGATCTCCCGCAAATTGCAGGGAACCCAAATTTTCCAGTATTCGTGTACGCTGCCGATTCTTGGGCCGATAACTTGCAGGAGCAGGGGTACATCACCTCTTCTTTTTCCTATCCTACTGCAAGTAGTCCCAAAGTAAATCGCGTGGTCCTTTCCGCCAGTCATTCCAAGGAGGAGGTACAGGCATTATCCCAATTTCTAGCTCATCTCGCCGGGTCTCTATGAAAAATTTCGTGTTTTCACTACTTGTTGCTGTCCTTCTAGTTGCTTGTAAATCTGAGCCTCCGGTACCCTTTGTAGAGGGATTGGAAGGATACCCGACTTTGCAAAAAGTGCTTGCAGATACCGCCAAGTACCAGGTACAAATCCTCTATACGCAGATCGACCGCAACGAGCATGGCAATCCCCTGTTTACTACCTATCCCTTCAACGTAGATGATTCGAGGTATTTCTATCCAGCCTCTACAGTAAAGTTACCCATTGTCCTTTTGGCTTTAGAATGGTTGGAGGAGCAACAGGTAGAAGGATTGACTTTGGAAACCACCATGCTGACCGACTCGGTTCGCCCATCCCAACTCCCTGCCTGGAGCGATTCGAGTGCTGAAAATGGCCTGCCTAGCATCGGGCACTACATCAAAAAGATCCTGCTTGTCTCCGATAACGATGCCTCCAACAGATTGTATGAGTTGCTTGGCATGGATTACATCAATCGGAAGTTGAGGGAAAAAGGGCTAGCGAATTCGGTGATTACGCAGCGTTTGAGTTTTCCCATTTCTCCAGAAGAAAATAGACAGTTCAACCCGATTCGATTTGTGGATACCGCCGGGAAGGTTCTTTTGGAGATCCCTGCTCGGCAGGCGGATAGCGCTTACGTGGTACCGGGCTATCCCAAGTTGGGCAAGGCTTACTATAAAAATGACAGCTTGATCCAGGGGGGGATGGACTTTTCCTACAAGAACAAGTTTTCCCTTTCGGACTTACATGGCGTGGTGCAGCGGACCATTTTCCCGGAGGCCTTTGTTGGGATCGAACGGTTTAACCTCAATGAGGAGCATCGGAATTTTGTACTCAAACACATGAGTATGTTGCCCCGAGAAAGTAAGTTTCCTACCTACGACACCACTGAATTTTACGACAGCTACTCTAAGTTTTCCAAGTTTGGAACAGACAAAGCGCCGATTCCAACCCGCTTCCGGTTGTTCAATAAGACCGGTTGGTCCTATGGGCACCTGATTGATGGAGGGTATTTTGTGGATTTTGAAACCGGGGTGGAGTTTTTTGTATCCGCTATTATCTACGTAAATGAGGACCAAGTTCTCAATGACGACAAGTACGAGACGGATGAGATTGGATTACCTTTCTTTGTGGAGTTGGGAGAGTACCTGTACCAACGGGAACTGAAAAGAAAGAAGCAGCTCCTACCGGATTTGAGTAGGTTTAAATTGAGCTACTAAGCCTGCTATTGAATTCCCGGCCTCAGGAAATTGATCAGAATGGGTCTAGGGGCAGAAAAAGAGATATACCTAAATCCTATCTGTAGCTTTGAAGGAGTTATAACTCTGCAGGTATTCGTTTAAACCATTAGCGCTAGGGTATAAATAAATCAAGCTAAGCATTTATTTCTTTGCGGCTTCGCGTCTTTGCGAGACGATTTTCACGCAAAGGGGGAAAGGCGCAAAGGGCTTAAAAAAAACCGATACGATTTCCGCAATTCTACTAGGAGCTCAATACGTCTTTTCCAAGGCGGGAATTTTGCCCAAGGCATGTGGATAACTATGCCCCAATTGGATTTTGAGATTACGTAACGTGGATGTGGATAACTCCCAGGGTTGATGGATGTCAAATCCCGATATCGCCTGAAGCTCAGGGATCCAGAGCCGCACAAAGTCTCCTTTTTTATCGTAGGTACTGGCCTGACGCAGGATGTTGAAGTAGCGATTTTCCCGAGGATCATTGCCTACCCCGCCCACATACATCCAGTTGCCCCAGTTGGAACAAACATCGTAATCCACCAGCAGGCTTTCAAAGTAGCGTGCTCCCCAGGTCCAGTCGATACCCAAGTCATTGACTAGAAAGCTAGCGACCAGCTGTCGGCCTCGGTTGGACATAAATCCGGTAGCATTCAATTCCCGCATGTTGGCATCCACAAAAGGCACTCCTGTCTGCCCAGACTTCCAGGCTTCAAAGAGATCTGCATCTGTTCTCCAGGCATCCTGCTGATTTCGGATTCCGCCTAGGCTAAAGATCTTGATGCCATGTTTTTTGGCAATCAATCGGAAGTAATCCCTCCAGATTAACTCAAAGACTAGCCAATAAGTACTGTCGTTTTTGCAGCGCTCTTTTTCATAGCGCTTCACTTCTTCGTAGATGCTGCGAGGGGAAATGCAGCCGAGCGCAAGCCAGGGAGAGAGTTTGGAACTGTAGTCCATGCCGATTAACCCGTTGCGTGTTTGTTTGTAGTTTTTGAGGAGGTCTTTTTCCCAAAAATAGGACTGGAGTCGCTCTTGCGCAGCAGATTCTCCCCCGCGAACGTCCAACCACGATTGTTGCGCTTGCTTGCGGTACTCCAGTCCGTATGTAGTTAAGGAAAGCAATTCTCCTGCATCAGGAATGACTACTTTCCCAGGATATGAAATTTGTTTTGGGGAAGGAAATGAAGGGCGGATTTTGCATCCTTTTTCGACTTCTTTTCGGAATTGGGTAAAGACTTCAGGTGTTTGTCGAATTGGAAAAGGCAAATCGTCCTTGTGGTAAAGGGTGCTCTGCCAGAAGCTTTCGCAGGCGATTCCTTGAGCAAAGGCATTTTCCTCTAGGGCCCTGTCTATTTGTCGTTCTTCAGCCGTTACCTCCTTTGAGAAATAAATGGCAGTGGCGCCAAGATGCTTGGCAAATTCCGGGACAGCCTGTTCTGGGTTCCCCTTTAAAATGACCAAGTCACCCCCTATTTTTTGTATGGATTGTCGGAGGTCAGCCACACTTTCCAGTAGAAACTGAGCTCGAAAAGTCCCTGTTTTGGGAAATCCTAGGTAGGTGGCTTTGAATTGCCTGGAATCAAAGCAGTAAACTGGGATGATTTCCTTTCCCTGTTGGATGGCACGCGTTAAGGTTTCGTTGTCCTCCAGCCTCAAATCATTTCTAAACCAAACTACAATCCTGTCGTGCTTCATGATTAGCTAACAGGCTGTTTAATTAAAGTGTTTCGATGTTCCTAAAAATTAATTTGGGGAGGCAATTCATTTTTTAGGAACTAAAAAACTAGTTCCATGAGGAGAATCTTAGGAATGAAAAACAGCAAAGAAATCTAGAACCATTTTAGGCTTAGACATAGCAATCCCGTAAAAATATCTGCGATGCGATGCGGATTAAGCTTAGAGATTCAACCAGTAGTTCAACTTAAACACTAGAGACCGCTGCTTGGGCATAAAGTCGCCAGGGAAGTAGTTGTCCGTGTACACCAAGAAAAAGTCGGATACAGGAGCATAGCGCCATTGAATACGAGTATTGATGTTCATGTTATCGATCTGGCTATTGTACTGCACAAAGGTGGTCCAGAACAAATCTTTCGTTAGAGTCAAATCAATTCTAGGCCCAACTAGAATCAAATCGGCATCCCGCTGAGGTTGAGGCAAGCGGATCCGCGCATAGTTGAAGTTCATGGAGATATTGGCGAGGTATCCCAGGCGCAAGCCTGTTTGGGTAGTGATGCGCTGTATATTGCCAGTAAAGTATTCCCCAAACTCCCCAGTCAAGGTCAAATTCACCTTTTTGCGTGGGTTGCTTTTGAATTCAACAAGGTAATTGCGGAAAGAATAGTCCGTTCCAGCGGACAATGGTTTTCCTCCAGATCGGGTGGGATCAAAATCACTGAACAAGTAGACGTAACGGTTTTTCTGGGTGATCTCCAGTTCGGCAATGGAGTTGAACTTAAAAATATACCCCAGGTTAATGTCTCGATCCGTGGTGCCTAAGGTTTCGTTCCAGTAGCCTTCAAATTCCAATTTTGGACCATGTCGATTGATGAGCTTGGACTTGGGATAAAAAAGGTACGTAAGGTCTGGGTTGATGCGTTTGAAGTCTACTCTAGGGACATAGCCCACTTCGGGGTTGAATGACTTCCCTACATCTTGAACGCTAAAGGTCCCGCTCCAATTCAAATCTGTATACAATAGGTACGCATTGAAGGAGTAAGGTTTTTCTACTTCTACTGATTCAAAAGTGCGGTGGTAAAATACCTTTCCCGTCCACTTTCCATTAGCTGAGTTGAGGTTGTAATCGACTCCCAACAAGCGATTGTAGGCGTTAGGATCAAATAATTGTTGATTCTCGCCTAAGGCTAAGGACTCTTTATTGACATAAATCAAGCCAACGTTGGAGCGTTCAAACACCCTACGTTGTAGTGCGAATACGGTGAAATTTTTGCCTACGATTCCAGCTTCTTCTTCGGTTGCCGTTTGCATATTCATGGCCCCGATTCTCCAGTTCTCGTTCAATTTTCCGCTCAATCGAGCCCCATAGATGATTTTGCTTTGCACATTTTGGCCGGTAGCGGAGTCAATATCTACTCCGATTCGTCTCGAAAAGAAGGGTCGTGAACGAGGCTGTCCAAAGCTGTCAAAGAGGTCTCCATTTTCAAGGAAAAACTGTCTTCGCTCAGGGAAAAAGATTTCGAATCGATCCAGGTTGGTCACCTGTTGATCTACTTCCACCTGGGAAAAATCCGGATTGAAGGTTAGATCCAAATTCATGGCAGACCCAATTCCTATTTTGGCATCTCCGCCTATAGCGGGTTTGAGCGCCTCGCTGCTGTTTTCAAGGAAGTTTCTAGATGTTCGTCCTGCCACATAAGGGATGAGGGAGAGCTGGGCGCCTTTTTTCTGTCAAGGCTCCTCGAAAATCATTTTTCGAAGAAAAGCAGTAGAAAAGATGGGGAGAGTTCTGGGGATGGGGGCCCAAGTAGAGCGCTCACCAGCGTCGCTATCGACCCGGAAGAAATTGATGCTCCAATTTTCAGCCCCTTCTCTAAATCGTAGGGTAGAAAGTGGGATAATTACTTCAACCTGCCAGTGGTTGTCCATCATTTTTGCTTCGGAATACCACTTGTTGTCCCAAGCTAGGTTAAGGTCATCAGGTCGGGTGCCTCCATTGGCGACCAAGGCCTCGCGCTGCACGCCATAAGGGTTTACTCCAAACTGATAGGCATTGGTTCCGTCGTTGAACGTGTCGAAAACGAAGCTGACTCCATCGTTTTGTTCACCTCGATAATCTCTTCTAAGGGAAGTAGACACATACTTTCGCGGACCTCTATTTTCCATGATGGCCGCTAGGTAGATGTTGGTATCATCGTAGGCCACTTTTACTCGGGTTGGGACCACACTTAGT
>JAXISU010000100.1:0-6354 GCA_034680425.1 Cyclobacterium sp. | reverse complement strand
AGCTGGAGGAGCTTGTTGATTGACTCATCAATTGAGCATGAAGGAGCCAGGGTGCAGCGGCACTACTTTTACTGTAGGAAATAGCCAAACTTTGTCCCTGACGGATTGGCTGGGAATACCAGGATCTTCCAGAGTTGAGCACATTGATTTTCTCTTCCTTGAGGGAAAGCAGTTGATACCAGATGGACTGGGTACTGGGAAGATCTACTTTTCCAGTTTTCACTTCGATTCGCTTTGGTTCCGTTTTTTGGGCCAGTACATAGCGAAGGGTGTCTGTGTAGAGGTGGTGGGTATAACTCAGCTCTCCTTGGTTGGTCAATGCACGTTGATGCGGACCTTCTAGAAAAAAGTAAAGTTGACCTGCTGCAAGTAAGGAAGGGATTTCCTGTGAGCTAAGTTGAACGGAATCCAATCGCTGTGGGAGCATTCCTGGAAAGCCATAGATGGCCACTTCTTCCAAGCGTTGAAATCCGAGTTTCCGTGCTTGCTCCGCGCTCAGTGTGTAAATCCCCGCTTCAGTAACTCCTGCACTGTGTTTAAAAGTCTGGGAGAAAACAGTATGGCAAAACAGGCCCAAAAAAAATAAGTGGGCACAGAATTGCCTTTTCATTTTTTGAGAAACAGTTGTTCTACTCCAGAAAGCAGGAGGTAAGCAATAATGATCAAGGGAATACCGGCTAATTGTAACCAAGCAAAACAAAAGGCACCTAAACAGAGCAAGGTGTAGCGGTAGGTATTGTCTGCAAAACTTGAGTTTTTGAACTTCAAGGCAATCAATGGAAGTTCGGAAACCAAAAGGATACTTGCTAACCAAGCGATCACCACAAGGGCGATGGGGCTAGTAACCCAAGGCGCCAACTCGGGCCAGTGGGCCACCAGGTGAGGTAGCGAGGAGAGCAAAAGTGCATTGGCCGGGGTAGGAAGTCCAATGAATCTATCGCTTTGTCGGGTATCTAGGTTGAACTTGGCTAGTCGGTATGCTGAAAGCATGGGGACGATTAGCGTCAGATAGGGGAGAAACTGGGAGTCAGTTTGGGTCTTGGCCAGGGAATACAAAAGAATTCCAGGCAATACGCCGAAGGATACCACATCTGCTAGGGAATCCAATTCTTTCCCCATGTCACTTTGAACTTTCAGAAGTCGGGCGGCAAAGCCATCCAGAAAATCAAAGCCTGCCGAAAGAATCACAAAATAGGCTCCATAGAGCAGCTGCCCTTCCAAAACCCATAGGATTCCCAAGACTCCAGAAAGGAGATTCAATAGGGTAATGAAGTTGGGTAGCTGGGCTTTTAAGTTCACGAGTGTGCTTTTAGACCTACAAATGGGTTATTCTTTTTTTCATAGCCTATGCTTGTTTCAGGACCATGACCCGGGTAAATCACCGTCTCTTCCGGGAGCACAAAGAGTTGAGATTTGATCTTTTCAAGCAGTAGGGAATGATTTCCTCCTGGTAAATCTGTACGACCAATGCTTCCTCTAAACAAGGCATCGCCTGCAATGCAGCGCTTGCTGGCTTCATGGTAGAATACCAAATGGCCTGGTGCATGACCGGGGACAAATATACAACGCAACTTTTCCTTACCTACGAAAATGTCTTGGCCTTCAACAAGAAAGGAACTTGCTTCGGTTGGAACATAGTCCCGAAAGCCATAGTTAGGCGCATACACTTCCACGGATTTTAAGACGGGAACTTCTAGGGAGTGGATTTGTAAAGAAACCTGAAACCGCTCCATTGCCCAGGCATTACCCAATACGTGATCGATGTGGCAATGCGTATTGAGCAATTGGGTGACTTGTAAGTTTTGATCTACAACAAATGCCTCCAGTTCCCTTTTTTCTTCAGCTGTATAGCAGCCCGGATCAATGAGTGTGGCTGTTCCCTCTTCGTCGTACAGAAGGTAACTGTTCTCTTGAAATGGGTTGAAGGTGAAGCACTTGATGTGGAGCATGCGAAAAGTCAAAGAGATTAAAGCAAAGTAAAGAATTATGGGCTTAATTTAGGACATGGAAATTGATTTTTTAATCATTGGACAAGGTTTGGCCGGCTCGGCTTTGGGCTACCGCTTGATTCAAGAAGGAAAAAAAGTGGTCCTTATTGATCAGCCGGAAGGAAATCAAAGTAGCCGGGTAGCTGCGGGATTATTCAACCCAGTTACGGGCAGGAAAATGGTCAAGACTTGGAAAGGGGAACTCTTGTTTCCCGAAATCATTCCATTTTACCAGGAGCTAGAACAAGTGACTGGGAAAAAGTTTCTCACCCTCCAGCACATTTACCGTCCATTTCTATCCATTGAAGAGCAAAATGAATGGATGGGGCATTCAAGCGATCCGGAAATTCAGCCTTTTCTGAATAAAATTGAGGTAGACAGCCAACATGCAAGCCTCAAGGATTCTTTTGGAGGAGTTCTCCTTCAGAATTCAGGTTGGCTGGACATTCCCGCCTTATTGGATGGGATGGCGACTTTTTTTGGAGATCGGCTGGTTCAGGAAGAATTTAAGGAGGAAGAATTGGTGCAGGATGGGGAGGCTTGGCAGTACCGGCAGTGGAAAGCCAAAGCCTTGATTTATTGCAATGGACTAGGAGCTATGCGTTCCCGCTTTTTTTCTTTCCTGCCCTTTGCTCCTGTCAAGGGGGAGATTTTGGAAGTGAAACAATACTTTGATCCTCCCTTTATCGTCAATCGTGGAGTGTTTCGGGTGCCTCTACCCAATGGAAATTTCCGTGTGGGCTCTACCTATACCTGGCATGACTTGGAAGAAGGACCTACTGCATCGGCTCAAAAAGAGCTCGTGGACAAGTTGACCGAGGTAGTCCGTGTGCCTGTGGAGGAAGTGGTTGCGCATCGAGTTGGCATTCGTCCGGCGACCAAGGATAGAAAACCATTTTTAGGAAAACATCCTGAGGCTCTACACGTTTATGTCTTCAATGGTTTTGGAGCGAAGGGAGTTTCGCTCGTTCCCTATTTTAGTATTCAAATGCGGGATTTTCTTCTTGAGAACAAGCCTTTGGCAGCTGAAGTATCGATCTCTCGGTATTTTAGTTATATTTAAAACCTAACTCTATCGTTGGAAATGCGAATGCGTGTATTTCGATACCTTTTTTTAGTTTTTCTACTTGGCTTTGTAACTGAAGCCTGGGCTCAATTTGACCAAGAACGATTTGGTAAAAACCGGGTGCAGCACAAGGAGTTTAATTGGTACGTATATACTTCGGCCAATTTTGAGGTGTATTACTACGACAAGGGTGGGGTTAATGCCAAGATGGCAATTGAATTTTTGGAGTCCGAATTCAATAAGCTGACTCAAAACATTGGCTATGTAGCCTATACCAAACCAAGAATTTACCTCTACAATTCTCCAGAAGAGCGCCTTCAGAGTAATTTGGACCTCAATGCGGAGCAGTATACCGAAGAGGGACAGACTAAATTTACCCGGCTTGTGGCTGAGGTAGCCTACAAGGGCCGAATGGATTTGTTTAAGGAGGACTTGCTATTTGCTACTTCCAAGGTGATTATTCGTGAAATGCTTTATGGCGCTTCAGTAGCAGATGCTTTTCAAGCCAACTTGGTCAGTAATTTTCCCGATTGGTATGTGGATGGAATCGCGCTTTACTTGGCAAAAGGTTGGAGCCGAGAAATGGATGATTACGTTCGTCGCTACCTGAAAAACACCCCTAATCCAAAATTATATACCTTGACCGATCTCGAGGCAGGACTAGTGGGACAATCGATCTGGAATTACATTTCCGAAAAGTATGGCAGGAGGTATGTTTCGAGTATTCTCAACCTTTCTCGAATCAATCGGAATGAGGAAAACAGCATTGCGAACACCATAGGGATAAATATCAAAACCTTTATTTCCGATTGGCAGCAATTCTACTTGAAGGTCAATGAGCCTGTTTACAGCAACTTTAAATCATTGGATTCGGAAAAAGCGATTGCCACTACCTCTTCCCGTGTAGATGGAGCGATCACCGATGTTAAATTTAGTCCTGACGGTCTTCACCTGGCCTATGTGCTCAACAATGCAGGCAAGGCTACCATTTGGGCGCGCGATTTGGCTACAGGCCTGGAGCAACGGATTTATCAGGCTGGATCCAAGCACGAAGAACTTCCGCCCAATTTGAATGCACCCGTGATTGCCTGGAGGGACTCAGCAACGCTTGCGATTGCAACCTTCAAACGGGGCTTGACGACCTTGCGGCAGCGGTCTTTGGATGGCTCTGCACGTGACAAGGTTTTTCTTCGAAATATTACCCAGATTCTGAGTTTTGATTTCAATGAGTCAGGAAAAAATATGGTCCTTTCCGCCATTTCCAACGGGAAGACAGACTTGTACACCCTGAATTTAAGAGGGCAGGGGAAGCGCTTGACAGACGATGCATTTGATGAACTTACCCCTGTGTTTTTGAATGATTCGACGATTGTCTATTCAAGCAATTTCACGCAATTGCCCGATTCAGTGATCCAGAAAGGACTTGCTTTGAGCAATTTCCCAGAGCAGTACAATTTATTTCGATTGGAAGTACTGAAGGATACGACTATCTATACCAAGCTTACCAACGCCAACAGTAAAAACACGTATCCAAGAAAACTCAATTCCAATAATTTGGTCTTTTTGAGTGATTTGAGCGGGATTTCCAACCTGATGAAACATAGTATTGGCAACCAGGTTTCTACCCAGATTTCTTCTTTTGACACGAGCATCGAAGTAGTTGATGTCAATTCCCGTATGAATAAGGTGGCCTATGCGGTCCGAAATGGGAAGGAGTCTCAACTTTTTGTGGATTCCTATACTGGATTGGATCAATTTACGCCAAGTACTCCTCGAGTTCAATTGGCGCAGGTCAAAGAACTGAATGAGCGCCTCGCTGCGCGAAGAATCCTAGAGGCTAAAACCCAACAAGCGACCCGAGCCAAACAGGAAAAACAAGCAGGGCCGGAATTGGTGGTACCGAAAACTCCGCTCGATACACTTTCTCAAAAAACTTCTTCGCTGACCACCGACCGCTTGCGATTTGAATCGAGAAGGGGAGTCAATACTGAAAACTATACCTTCGATTCGATTCCTTCACGAGTCTCTACCACTACAACAGCAGAGCCTAAGTCAGAATCCGCTAAAAACAATATTCTAGATACCTTCCGAAAGCAAAATTTACAAAAGTTGATTTCTGGGCCCCGCCCAATGGAATCCCAGTTTTTTACCAACCACATCAATTCCCGCTTTGTAGTAGATCCGTTACGTGGATTTGGAATTAATCTTCAGGGCAAGATGACCGATGTGTTGGACAACCATCAATTCATGGGTGGGATCATGTATTCCTTGGATTTTGATTCGGGTGGAGATATTTGGTTTGAATACGAATACCTCAAATCAAGACTTGATTTCAGAGGACGTTACGATCGAAAAACACTTACCGTCACTGAGGGGGATGTAAGCTTTCAAAAGTATGTGCTAACCAAAGTAGAGACGGGTGTGGCTTATCCACTATCCATCCATTCCCGCTTGTATGCTTCTCCTTTTGTAGCTAAAACTCAGTATTTTAACTTGAATGAGGATTCTTTGATGTACAGCAAGATTCCTGAACTCAATCAATTGAACGTTACCTATGCTGGGGGAAAGGTCGAATACGTGTACGATCGTACCGAGCCCATGGGCTTGTATTCATTTACTGGAACCAAAGGAAAGGTTGGATTCCAGCATTACCAAGGGCTGAACTTAGGGAATCGATCTTTCAGCAATTTCTATTTGGATCTTCGCAATTACCAAAAGATTCACAAAAACATTGTTCTAGCTTCTAAATTGTATTTTGGATCCTTTATGGGGTCAAATCCTCAGACTTACTTGGTAGGCGGAATGGACAACTGGCTTTTCAATAGTATCTACAATCCGCCGGCCAATCGTCCAGAGCCTTCGCCTGTCCGAAATCCAAACGGGCTGGAGAATTCAAATTTGCTCTTTGCTGATTTTGTAGATCTTCGAGGCTATGATTACGATGAGATTCGAGGACGAAATGCACTGACTTTCTCCACCGAATTGAGGCTCCCCTTGTTTTCCTATTTGACACGAGGAAATATCACCTCCAATTTTGTGAAAAACTTCCAGCTAGTAGGCTTTTACGACGTAGGTTCTGCCTGGAATGAGGCTGCTCCCTGGGAAAAAGTCAACGATCAAAATACAGAAGTAATCAATACCTCTGGTTCACCATTTGTGATCGTGCTGAATAACTTCAACAACCCTTGGCTTCAAAGTTATGGTGCAGGTCTTCGAACTGTTTTGATGAATTACTACATCAAATTTGATGCAGCTCGACCTGTACGGAATTATAAAAATGAAGATTTGAAATTTTACTTT
>JAXISU010000099.1:0-6401 GCA_034680425.1 Cyclobacterium sp. | reverse complement strand
GGACCTTTTTTTTGTTCAATGTTGGCTTTGGAGCGAAAAATTTGAAACTGGAAGGTTTGCGATTAATTTTTGCTGCTATCGTGACGAATTCGGGCGTAGCTAAGCTAACTGTAGTATTGTGTTTTCTTTGGGGTTGTTACACTTCTCTGAAACTCAGCTTGAAGTTCCTAGTCTTGATTTTGCTGAATGTTTTTTGCTTGGCACTAGTGAATTGCTTATTCAATCTTAAGTTGACTAAAAACCATGACTAGCTTTATTGTCAACTATTTACCTTGAATTAGTTGTTCAAGCCCCTAATTTTTTCAGTGAATTTATTTCTATATTTGCACAAGCAAATAAGCGGTTTTCAACTATAAATTATTTCATTTAGATTTGATTGTTATCATTTCGCACCATGGATAAATTTACCTATATCGCCAATGCCCATGTCTCCTACATCGACGAGCTCTATGCGGCATATAAAAATGATTCTTCAAGTATCGATCCGAGCTGGAAGGAATTTTTTGATGGCTTTGATTTTGCAATCACCCACTACGGAGAAGGGCTAGGCCAGAGTGCTCCGAGTGTAGCAACCAAGACATCTGCACTTTCTGGCACCATCATGCATGTCGAAAATCTCCCGAAGGAGATTCGAGTTCGTGCGATGATCCACGCTTATCGTTCTCGTGCGCACCTTCGCTCTAAAACGAACCCAGTTCGTGAACGTCGCGACCGTAAGCCGCTCATCGATCCAGAAAATTTTGGTTTGGGTAATGAGGACATGTCTACCGTATTTGAGGCGGGTACCGAGATCGGTATTGGTGCAGCGAGCCTAGCTCAGATTGTCCAGGCGCTTAAAACTATCTACGAAGGCCCGATGGGCTTTGAATTTTTGTACATCCGCGATGCGGAAATGTTGGATTGGTTCAAAGCTAAGGTGGAGAAAGAAGCTTTAGGCTTTGCGCCTTCTCACGAAGAGAAGAAACGAATTCTATTTAAATTGAATCAAGCGGTAGTTTTTGAAAACTTCCTGCATACCAAATACCTAGGTCAAAAGCGATTTTCCCTAGAAGGTGGAGAAAGCACCATTCCCTTCCTTGATGCGGTAATCAACACGGCAGCTCAACATGGAGTGGAAGAAGTGATGATTGGTATGGCTCACCGTGGGCGATTGAATGTGCTCGCGAATGTGATGGGCAAGACCTACGAACAGATTTTTTCTGAGTTCGAGGGTACGGCCAAACCAGACCTCACCATGGGTGATGGAGATGTGAAGTACCACATGGGATACTCTTCTGATATCCAAACGCCAGAGCAGCACAAAGTTCACCTCAAGCTTGCACCCAACCCTTCTCACCTCGAAGCAGTGAATCCTGTAGTAGAAGGATTTTTGAGAGCCAAAATTGATCATGCGCACAAAGGGGATTCAAAAAAGGCATTGCCAATTTTGATTCATGGGGATGCAGCAGTGGCTGGCCAAGGAATTGTCTATGAGGTAACTCAAATGGCAGGCCTCAAAGGATACAATACCGGAGGCACCATTCACTTTGTGATCAACAACCAGGTAGGCTTCACCACCGATTTTGACGATGCGCGTACCTCCATCTACTGCACGGATGTGGCTAAAATCATTGATGCTCCGGTTATTCACGTGAATGGGGACAATGCTGAGGCGGTAGTTTTTGCAGCGAGATTGGCGGCTGAATTCCGTCAAAAATTCAATAAAGACATTTTTGTAGACATGGTGTGCTATCGTCGTCACGGGCACAACGAGTCCGATGAACCGAAGTTTACACAGCCTGAACTCTACAACATCATCTCTAAGCATCCGAATCCTCGGGAAATCTACATCAAGCGCTTGACTGAGCGCGGAGATTTTGATGCCAAGATTGCAGCGCAGATGGACGAAGAATTTCGTCAGCTTCTTCAGGATCGATTGAATATGGTGAAGGAGAAGCCTTTGCCTTACCAGGCGACCAAGTTTGAAACGGAGTGGGCCAACCTACGCCGTTCCAAGCCAGAGGATTTTGACCAATCTCCTGAAACGGGAATTACCCAAGAGCAAATCGAGAAAGTGGCAGAAGCCATCACGCTAATTCCGAAAGGATTCAAGCCCATCAAGCAGATCGAAGCACAGATGAAGCAGCGCAAAGAGATGTTCTTTGAAACCAAAGAATTGAACTGGGCCTCTGCCGAATTGCTTGCTTACGGATCCTTGCTTCTAGAAGGCAAAACCGTTCGACTAACCGGTCAGGACGTGCAGCGTGGTACCTTCTCTCACCGACATGCGGTCATCCACGATGCCAACACCAACCAGCCGTTCAATTCCTTACTCGAAATGAAGGATAGAAAGGGGCAGTTTTACATTTACAACTCCCTACTTTCTGAATATGCGGTACTTGGATTTGAATATGGCTATGCCATGGCAAATCCACATTCCCTCACCCTTTGGGAAGGGCAATTTGGCGACTTTGCCAACGGTGCACAAACCATGATTGATCAGTTTATCTCCTCGGGAGAGTCCAAGTGGCAAAAAATGAATGGCATCGTGATGCTCCTTCCGCATGGCTACGAAGGTCAGGGTCCAGAGCACTCCAATGCCAGACCAGAGCGTTTCTTGCAGCTTTCTGCGGAGTACAACATGGTGGTAGCTAACATCACCGAGCCATCAAACTTCTTCCATTTGCTTAGAAGACAGCAAGCTTGGGAGTTTAGAAAGCCTTGTGTGGTCATGTCACCAAAGTCCTTGCTTCGTCACCCGAAAGTGGTGTCTCCGCTGAAGGAGTTCACTTCAGGTCGATTTAGAGAAGTGCTACCAGACACCACAGTGAAGGCAAAAGATGTCAAGCGCGTGATTTTGTGTACTGGAAAAGTGTACTTTGACCTAGAAGAAGCACGGGAAAAAGAAAAGAACACGCAGGTAGCTATCGTAAGAGTGGAGCAGTTGCATCCACTTCCTAAAAAGCAAATTCTAGATGTGCTGAAGTCCTACAAAGGGGCTGAGGTGGTTTGGGTACAGGAAGAACCTGAAAACATGGGGTATTGGAACTACTTGCTTCGCTTGTTGTACCAGGAACTTCCGATGCGGGTGATTGCTAGAAAGCCAAGCGCTTCTCCTGCTACGGGATACAACAAGGTTCACGTGGAAGAGCAGCGTAACCTAGTGGCCCAAGCGCTAACCCTTTAATTAGGGAAAGAATTGATTAAAATCTGTAAAAAACACCAAGGAAGCGATTCCAAGGAGAAACATAGAAGACCATGAGCAAAGAAATGAGAGTACCTACCGTAGGAGAATCCATCTCAGAAGTTACCGTAGGACAATGGTTTAAAAAGGACGGAGACCTGGTTCAATTGGATGAGGTACTCTGCGAATTGGAATCCGACAAAGCGACGTTTGAGTTTCCAGCCGAAGCAACTGGTATCCTTCGCATCAAAGCGAATGTAGGAGACACGGTAGAGATAGGTGGACTAGTTTGTGTCATTGAAGAATCCGCTTCAGCACCGAGTTCGGCTCCCGCACCAGCACCAGCGGCCGCCCCTACAGCTGCTCCAGCAGCCACTTCTGCTCCTTCAGGGATCAAGGAAATGATTGTACCTACAGTGGGCGAATCCATCACGGAAGTGACCCTTGCCAACTGGCTCAAGAAGGATGGGGACCTAGTGACCTTGGATGAAATCATTGCAGAGGTAGATTCCGATAAGGCTACTTTTGAACTTCCAGCGGAAGCAACGGGCATTTTGCGTCAAGTAGCCAAGCAGGGGGATGTATTGGAAATTGGTGGACTGATCTGCCGAATCGAAGTAGGCGGATCCGTGGCAGCTTCAAGTGGTACTGCTCCAGCACCTACAGCTCCAGCAGCAGCACCAACAGCTTCAACTGAAAACTACGCCACAGGACATGCATCTCCAGCAGCCTCCAAGATTTTGGCTGAAAAAGGCATTCCTGCTGCGACTGTAGCCGGAACCGGCAAGGATGGTCGTGTGACCAAAGAGGATGCGATGGGAGCTTCAACCCCAGCAGCATCCCCGGCTCCTTCTGCTACTCCATCAGCACCTGTTGCATCGAATCCAGCAGTAGCATCTACGGGATCTACTGCTAGAGGCCAGCGACGCGAGAAAATGTCTTCCTTGCGTAAGACCGTTTCTAGACGCTTGGTGGCTGTAAAAAATGAAACAGCCATGTTGACCACCTTCAATGAGGTCAACATGAAGCCCATCATGGATCTCCGATCCAAATTCAAAGACCAATTCAAGGAAAAGCATGGCGTAGGACTAGGATTTATGTCCTTCTTTACCAAGGCAGTGTGTGTGGCCTTGCAGGAATGGCCTGCGGTCAATGCACAAATCGATGGCAACGAACTTGTTTTCAACGACTTCTGTGATATTTCTGTAGCCGTATCTGCCCCTAAAGGCTTGGTCGTTCCGGTGATCCGAAATGCCGAAAATCTTTCCTTTGATCAGATTGAAAAAGAGATTGTTCGTCTTGCTGGCAAAGCAAGAGACAACAAGCTTTCCATCGAAGAGATGACTGGTGGAACCTTTACCATCACCAACGGTGGGGTATTTGGATCCATGATGTCCACTCCGATCATCAATGCGCCACAATCGGCTATTTTGGGCATGCACAACATTGTAGAGCGTCCAATTGCTGAAAATGGGCAAGTGGTCATTCGTCCAATGATGTATTTGGCCTTGTCTTACGATCACCGCATCATCGATGGGCGTGAATCCGTAAGCTTCCTAGTTCGAGTGAAGCAATTGCTCGAAGACCCGACGAGGTTGATGTTTGGGGTTTAAGGAAGAAAGTACAAGGTACCAAGTACCAAGTACCAAGTACAATATCCTTTGTGCCAAGCATTCCGTTTGAATTCTGAAAAAGAAAGATTTTTTAAACTAAAGAGACTATAATGCATCGTTACAAGGATTTATCCGTTTGGCAGAAGGCCATGGATTTAGTAGTTGAAATTTATAAGATTACCGAAAAATTCCCTTCACATGAGCGGTTTGGCTTGGTCTCACAAATGAATCGATGTGCGATCTCCATACCCTCTACCATTGCGGAGGGGGCAGGGAGAAATACCACCAAGGATTTTGATCACTTCTTGGCGATCTCTCTAGGTTCTTCTTTCGAATTGCATACCCAATTGGTTCTTTCCAATCGACTCGGGTATGTAGCTGTGGAAGTAGTTGAAAAATTAGAACTCGAGTTGGCCCATATCCAAAATATGGTCGTGAAACTCAAAAAAAGTTTGAATAGCTAACCAATGTGTACTTGGTACTTGGTACCTAGTACATAGTACAACAAGAATAAAAATGTACGACGTCATCGTAATCGGATCAGGACCAGGGGGCTATGTAGCCGCTATCCGTGCTGCCCAGTTGGGTATGAAAACAGCCTTGGTAGAGAAGTATTCCACTCTTGGAGGCACCTGCTTGAATGTAGGCTGCATCCCTTCCAAGGCGCTGCTAGACTCTTCGGAGCATTACCACAATGCTGCCCACACCTTCACTACCCACGGCATCTCGCTGAAGGGCTTGTCGGTCAACCTTCCGCAGATGATTGCCCGCAAGGATGAGGTAGTCACGCAAAATGTGGATGGTATCCAGTTTTTGATGAAGAAAAATAAGGTGGATGTGCACCAGGGCTTGGGCTCATTTGTGGATGCCCATACCATCAAGGTGACGAAAGCCGACGGCTCGTCTACGGATATCCAAGGGAAAAACATCATTCTGGCTACAGGATCTAAGCCTGCAAGCCTTCCCTTTATCAACTTAGACAAAAAGCGAATCATCACCTCTACGGAGGCCTTGAAGATGAAGGAAATACCGAAACACCTGATCGTCATTGGCGGGGGTGTAATCGGTATGGAGTTGGGCTCTGTCTATGCTCGTCTAGGCGCTAATGTGTCTGTGGTAGAATACATGGATTCGATCATCCCTACGATGGATAAGACCTTGGGCAAGGAGCTGCAAAAGTCCCTAAAGAAGCTAGGCTTTGAGTTTTACCTGCAACACAAGGTAACTGGAGTAGAGAACTTAGGAAAAGAGGCTGTGGTCAAAGCTGAAAATAGCAAGGGTGAAACTGTGGAGATCAAAGGAGATTACGTGCTTGTATCCATCGGTCGTAAGCCCTACACAGAAGGCCTTAATGCCGCTGCTGCCGGGGTAGTGCTGACCGATCGAGGTCAAATCCAGGTGAATGACCACTTGCAAACTTCCGTGCCCCATATCTACGCCATTGGCGATGTGGTCAAAGGAGCCATGCTTGCGCACAAGGCTGAAGAGGAAGGGGTTTTTGTAGCCGAAACCATCGCTGGACAAAAGCCGCACATCAACTACCTTTTGATTCCAGGTGTCGTGTATACTTGGCCTGAGGTAGCCGCTGTAGGTTACACCGAAGAACAATTGAAGGAGCAGGGCAG
>JAXISU010000098.1:0-6407 GCA_034680425.1 Cyclobacterium sp. | reverse complement strand
CGTTCGTCTATCATTTGGTGCGATAGCCGCGCCGTAGGACAAGGTGAAAAAGCTTTTCAAAGTTTGGGAGCTGATTACTGCCTCCCACATTTGCTCAATTCTCCGGGGAATTTCACTGCATCCAAATTGCGTTGGGTGATCGAAAATCAGCCGGAAGTTGCTGCACAAATTTATAAAATCATGCTTCCGGGTGATTTCATTGCCATGAAGTTGAGCGGAGAGATCCTAACCTCAGAAACAGGCCTTTCCGAAGGCATCTTCTGGGACTTCAAGAAAAATGGCCTCAGTGAGCGGTTGCTTGCAGAAATGCAAATTCCAAACGAATGGATTCCAGAAGCTATCCCTTCTTTTTCCCTTCAAGGGAAAGTTTCGGTGACCGCAGCAGCAGAAACAGGCTTGGAAGCAGGAATTCCCATTGCCTACCGTGCAGGAGACCAGCCCAACAATGCTTTTTCCCTACAAGTACTTCATCCAGGTGAATTGGCGACTACCGCCGGTACGTCGGGTACCGTGTACGGGGTAGCCAATACGCCGGTATACGATCCAAAATCCCGTGTGAATACCTTCGTCCATGTCAACCATTCCCAAAGTACCCCTTCCTATGGAGTGCTACTCTGTGTCAACGGTACAGGCATCCTGAACTCTTGGTTGAAGCGATTGCTGGGAGGAAGCTCCCTGAGTTACGAGGAAATGAATACCCTCGCTGCAGGAGCACCCATTGGTGCAGATCACTTGACGTTCCTGCCTTTTGGCAATGGAGTAGAGCGAATCCTGCAAAATGTTCCTATGGGAGCACATTTGCTTGGTTTGGACTTGCTGAAGCACGATCAAAAGCATATCCTACGCGCAGCACAAGAAGGAATAGTGTCGGCCTTGACCTATGGATTCCGAATCATGAAGGACATGGGAATGGATTTGAACACCGTAAAAGCAGGGCATGCCAACATGTTTCTGAGCCCAATTTTCCGGGAAACCTTTGTGCAAATGAATCAAGTAAACTTGGAACTCTACGATACTGATGGAGCCCAGGGTGCTGCTCGAGGAGCAGGAATTGGTGCTGGGATTTTTGCCTCAGAAGAGGAAGCATTCCATGGCTTAGCTCTCCTACAAACTCTTGCGCCAGATCCAGCAAAAGCAGATCAATACGAAGAAGTATACCAAACTTGGTCGGCTCGCCTGGATCAGCTCCAGAAACCAGCTGACAAATAATTACTAAACCCACACTCAACAAAACCTATACAATTATGGCTAATTCATTTTTTCCCCAGATCGGAAAGATTCAATTTGAAGGAAAAGAAAGTGACAATCCTATGGCATTCCGCTACTATGATCCCAACCGGATCATTGCAGGAAAATCCATGAAGGAGCATTTTAAATTTGCAATCGCCTATTGGCATTCCTTCTGCGGCACTGGGGGAGATCCTTTTGGTCCGGGTACCATCAAGCATCCCTGGGATGTCAGTGCTGATCCCATTCAGCGAGCAAAAGACAAGATGGATGCGGCTTTTGAGTTTATGACTAAAATCGGAGCAGAATACTACTGCTTTCACGATGTAGATTTGATTGACGAAGCGCCTACTTTACTTGAATACGAAAAGCGCATGCAGATCATCACAGATCATGCTGCAGCTCACCAAAAGGCAAGTGGCATCAAACTTCTTTGGGGTACAGCCAACGTGTTTAGCAATCCTCGCTACATGAATGGTGCCTCTACCAATCCAAATTTTGATGTGTTGGCATTTGCGGGTACTCAAGTGAAAAATGCCTTGGATGCGACTATCAAATTGGGCGGAGAAAACTACGTATTCTGGGGAGGTAGAGAAGGCTACATGTCTTTGTTGAACACGGACATGAAGCGGGAGAAGGAGCACCTTGCTCGATTCTTGACCATGGCTCGAGATTATGCGCGTAAAAATGGATTCAAAGGAACCTTCTTCATTGAGCCTAAGCCAATGGAGCCTACCAAGCACCAATACGATTACGATTCGGAAACGGTGATTGGATTCCTTAGACACTTTGGATTGGACAAGGATTTCAAATTGAATATTGAGGTGAACCACGCGACACTTGCGGGACATACTTTCCAACATGAATTGCAGGTAGCTGCGGATTGTGGCATGCTGGGATCTATCGATGCCAACCGTGGTGATTATCAGAATGGTTGGGATACAGATCAGTTTGCGCTCAACCTCCAAGAACTTGCAGAATCCATGTTGATCATCTTGGCTGCAGGTGGCTTGCAAGGAGGAGGAGTCAACTTTGATGCGAAAATCAGACGAAACTCTACCGATCCTGAGGATTTGTTCTTGGCACACATTGGCAGTATGGATGCCTTTGCACGGGGCTTGATTATCGCTTCTGAGGTTCTTGAAAAGTCTGACTACTTGGCTCGACGTAAAAATCGCTATGCCAGTTTTGATGCAGGCAAAGGCAAATCCTTTGAAGAGGGTAAATTGACCCTTGAGGATCTACGGTCCTATGCTCTAGAAGTAGGGGAGCCTACCCAAATCAGTGGGAAGCAGGAATACTTCGAAAATCTGATCAACAGATTTATTTAAAAAAATGGGAGGCTTCAACCTCCCATTTTTTTTTATCCAAATTAGTTTTGCTTTTCAAAAGGAATGCTATCCAACAATTGATTGGCCTTGGTCATTTGCTCCACTTGCTGCTGGTAGGCAGGATTGGCAGGCACCTGAGTTACTTTCTCTAAGAAATCGATGGTCTGAAATAATACCGTCTGCCAATCTTGAGAGGTAATGGAAGAGGCGATCACGTGATCTCCTGTTTTCGGAAAGGCCATCTCTTTTTTCAGTGCAGGGGCTGTCCCCAATTGACCAAACATTTCTTGCATTTTGGACACTGATACGACCATGTCTTTCTCTTGTTCATTCTTGTAATAGTAACCTATAAATACCGGTTGCTTCACCTTGGCAAAGGTTTCTTCATTCATTTCGCTGTAAAGTAGTACTGCCAAACTCTCATAGCCATTGGCATGGTATTCTTCAGACCAGTAATCGCCCTTTTCACCCTCACGTTGCTGGTTCATTACTCCGTCTTCCAAGAGAGTTTTCTTCATGACCCAGAAAACCCAAGGCTTGAAAAACCCTTCCAGTAATCTTTTTTCATCGCGGATGGCAGGCGAATAGAGTGCCAGAGCATGGATGTCTGCTTGCTGACTGGCGAGCAAAAGTCCAAGGGAACCTCCCATGGAAGTGCCTACTACAATGACTTTTTCACCCAAACTTTTCCCAATCTGATAGGCTTCACCTGCTGCATTGGCTAAGTCCTGGGCTGTCAAGTATTCCATTCCATTTTTTCGGCTAATGCCATGTTCGGGAAGGCGGGTTACAAATAAGTTGGCACCAAAATGTGCCGCCAAAAAGCGATGCACAGGATCGCCTTCCATGGGGCTGGCACCAAAGCCATGGATGTAGACGATGGAAAAGGGTGTTTTTTGTTTATTTAAGGAATCCGCCCAAATGATGTAGGCCTCGTTTCCTGGCTTAATTCCTTTTACGGTATCCTCTCTTTTTGCAAGATATTCCTCGAGTCCTTCTGCATCACTAGGGATTTCTGGATAAGCAATAGTCAATCGCTGGGTTTCCACTTTTGGGCCAAGCATGTATACGATTGCCAAAATCATGGCAGTAGCAAAAAGGCCTAGAAATATTTTTTTAACCATGGGTTGAAGTAGTAGGCTGTGAATCTGTTGAGTGGGTAAATATCTCGGTTTTTTGGTTCATTGTTTGAACAAGGGAATCAGAATTTCATAATTTCTAGGTATACAACCTTCTGAGCCTGATTTTCGTTTACCTTCGCATTGTAAAACCCTCCAATTATGAAAAAATCACTGGCAATTCTCATCTTCTTTGCTCTTGGGTTCACTGCTCAAGCACAAGAAAAAGTGGTTCCGTATCGTTCCGTATTTTTGGAATTGGGAGGTTCAGGACTTGCCTATAGCTTCAATTACGATTTTCGATTTGATTCGGCACGTACCGATTCCTGGGGGATGCGAGTAGGAGTTGGTGGGTATGCGATGGAAGGAGATTCTTTCTATTCGGTGCCTGTATTAATCAATAAACTGTATGGTAATGGACCGCATTACTTTGAATTGGGACTAGGGGCGACTTTTTTTGGATATACTAATGAACGATACACCTATTGTGCGAATGGGTTTTACGATGCAAACGGGATGTATGTGTGCAATGATGTAGTGGTCGATAACGACTACAACTTTATTCTCCCAGTGGATGGGAATCCAAGTTTGATGGGAACCATGAACATAGGCTACCGCAAGGTGCCAGTAGATGGAGGTTTTTCCTGGAGAGTAAATCTTACTCCAATCTTCAATAATAACGGCTTTTGGCCCTTGTTTGCTGGCGTAGGATTTGGGTATGCGTTTTAAGCGCTAGTTCTACCTAGCATTTTTATTTTTTCTCCTGAGCCAACAGATGAAGCGTATATCGTTGAGCTTGCTTCTCTAGGTCAATGCCCAATTCATCACGAGTCACTCGAATGACCCGCTCCCGATCGGCTACAGGCAATTTGTTGTAGCCCACCCAAGCACCGAGTATCCCACCGGCCAAGGAAGCCGTGGTGTCGTTGTCCCGACCGTAATTGGTGAGGAAGGTAAGCGTTCCCTGGAAGTCAAAATCCGTGAATAGCATGGCTGTGATTGCTTGCAGGTATATTTCTCCTGCGTGAAATGGCATGTCCTGTTGACGACGATCCAATTCGGTATACGCATACTTTAATGCAGGATTGTCCAAGCTCAATCTTGTTGGGAGGGAATCCAACTTTTTAGCTTCGCGGACAATGGTCAAGGCATCTTTCAGTAATTTATGGGAAGTCCTCCCAACCAACCGGCTTTGAAAATAACCTTCTGGATCCAAGCGGAGTGATGCCAATAGGCTATCCTTTGTAGCATTCGGGGTCATTCCTGAAGCCGTAAGTGCCGCTGCTAGTGCCGCTAGATCTCGTGCATAGCCTAGGTCAAAAATGGATATTCGGTAGGCTTCTTGGTAGGCTTTTGCAGGATTTCCTGGAAAAAAAGAACCAATTGCTGGTGCATACAATAATCCAGCACAGACCATTTCGCCTCCATAAAACTTGCTTAAGGAATCAGCATAGCCTCCCAAATTGGTGTCTCGATAGGGTGCAGCCACCTTGGCCCACTCCGAAAGCCAGTTTGCTTCTTGCAATGCATTTTCAAAAGGCTCTACGTCGGTGCCTTCCGTTGATTTCAATTTGGTCAAACTCCCCTCGTAGGTTTTAAAAATATGGGAAGCAAAATCTTTGGGTTCTAAGGACTCTGATTTTTGTGTGAGTAAGTAGTCTACCGCAAGGTTTTTCCATCGGGTATCGTCCGTGGTGCCACCCGCAGGTAAATTAGCCTTCCAGATTCCTTCAGGAGAGGCTTCTCGTACCATGGAATCCAAATCTTCTACGAATCCATACTCGAGTTGGATCGCATCTCGGGTCCACATTTCTGTAGGTGCTCCCATGGCATCTCCCAAGGCGGATCCTACTAGCATACCCAAAACGCGGTCGTACAATGCTGCCTCTGTGAGTCCAGATGAGGTAATTACCTCCGTTGAAAAAGCAGGAGCTGCATTTTCAGAATCCTGTTGGCTGCAGGAAAAAACGAGTACCGAAAGTAGGAGGAGGGCTAATTTTTTCATTTAGGAGAAAAGGTAAGTTCTTGCTCGCGCAAGTAGCGTTTTTTTGGCGTCCAAACTTAAAGATACCGGTAGTTGAGCAATACCAATCAATCGGCGTAGGATTTCCACCCCTCGGTACTGTTGGACCAAGGTCCAATCCACCGGTAGATGGTAGTCTTTTCTCACCTGCTCGCCCAAGGCTTCTGCCTGTGCGGAAAGATCCAGGTGCGCCAAGAAAACGCCCAGGTCAAATTCCGCATCACCGAGCCCTCCAAATTCCGGGTCGATGATTTTGATTCCAGAGGTGACCTGCAGCCAGCTGCCGGGATAAAAATCTCCATGCATCAGCACTTTTCCATCGGCTAGGTAGCGATCTCCTAGGGCTTGGATACGTTGCTTGAGGTCGGTATCGGTTTTATAGCGCATGCTTGCTTCCTGCAATCCAGGTTGGGTGTTATCCAAGTCAAACCCGTTTTCTTCCAAAAAAGGATAGTTAAAGATGTGTTCGTGATTCAATACACGCATCGAACCAGTTGCTGGAAAATTGGTGATTTCCAATTGGTGTAAGTGGTTCAAATAGTCTACCAAGTGCTTGATTTCCGCGCTTTTGAGCTGACGATTTCCCCCATACAGCGAGAGGAAGTCGCTCCCTTCGCCCAGATCCTCCAAGAGCATCAGGTGATTTTGAGCATCATAATGGAGCACTTTTGGAGAAAGAGATGCCAAGAACGGATTGCTGTCCAACTG
>JAXISU010000097.1:0-6412 GCA_034680425.1 Cyclobacterium sp. | reverse complement strand
TGGCGATGATGCTGTCTTCACTCAGTTTCGTGTTTTGCTTGAGCCAGGAAGACAAAAAAGTAGCTAGGGCACCCGATAAGAAGGCACCCGTGACGATGTAGAGGGGGGCCTTTTCTCCAGCCAAGACAAACCCCAAACAAATCCCAGGAAGTACCGCATGGGAGATGGCATCCCCCAGCAAGGCTTTTTTATCCAAGAAGGAGAAGGTGCCCACATAGGCTGAACCGATCCCCAGCAGCGTGATGCCCAACACCACCCAGGTGATGGAGGGATCTTGAAAGGTGAAGAAGTACAGAAAGTCTTCCATATCAGCTTTTCAATGGGTTGAAATTTTGCTTACGAATCAAATCGGTCACCTGGGTGAGCAGGTTGAGTTTCCCTCCGTAGGTCTTGCGGAGCAGCTCTTCGGTCATCACTTTGTCCTTAGGCCCGGAAGCCACCAAGTGAAGGTTGAGCATGATCACCCATTCAAAGAAGTTCATCGCACTGTGGATGTCGTGGTGGACCACCAGCACAGTTTTGCCAGCGCGGGCCATGTCCTGGAGCAACTGGAAGATGGCGGTTTCGGTAGCCATGTCCACCCCTGCAAAGGGTTCGTCCATCAAGTACAAATCCGCTTGCTGGGCCAACGCACGCGCAATAAACACACGTTGCTGCTGTCCGCCAGAGAGCTCGGAGATCTGTCGGTTGGCAAAGGCAGTCATGCCGACTTGTTCCAAAGCATCTTGAGCGATTTGAACCTCTTTTTTGCCGGGACGGCGAAATAGCCCCAACTTCCCATACGTGCCCATGACCACGACATCTAAGACAGATGCAGGGAAATTCCAATCCACAGATTCCCGTTGGGGTACGTAGCTGATTCGGGTGCGAACTTCTTGAAGCGGCTTATCAAAAATCTTGATGTAGCCAGAAGTAGGGGGAATCAATCCCATGATGGATTTGATCAGCGTAGATTTTCCGGCGCCATTGGGGCCAAGGATACCAATCAATTGACCTGCTGGAAGGCTCAAGTCCACATTCCAAAGCACGGGCTGCTGGTCATAGCTGACTGTGAGGTCATGTACTTCTAGGACGGGGTGGGGTACCTGTGTGATCATGGGAGTAGTTGGCTGTAGATAAGTTGAAGATTGGTTTCAAACATGCCGATGTAAGTTCCAGCAGGAGTATTTGGTGCATCAAGGCTGTCTGTGTACAAGGGACCGGCTAGTTTGACCACTTGATTTTTCTCTGCTGCACCTCGAGCCACAGCCTGAAGTGCTTTGGGGGAAATGGTTTGTTCGGCAAAAATGGCTTTCACTTGATAGGTTTGAATGAGGGTAATCAATTCGGTTAGGTCCCGCAAACCTGGTTCACTTAGGGTAGAGAGCCCTTGCAGGGAATAGACTGGAAGTCCATAGGCCTTGCCAAAATAGGCGAAAGCATCGTGTGCGGTGACCAAGACTTGTTTGCGCTGCACCAATTCCTGCACCCGTTCTCGGGTCCGTTGGTCTAGCGCATCGAGCTGATCCAAGTAGACTTGGGTATTCGCTTGAAGTTGAGGTTTCCAAGTAGGCTGCCAGATTTGAAGTTCCTGGCTGGCATAGGCAAGGGCAGCAGACCATAAGGAAATGTCAAACCAGATATGGGGATCTACGCTATGGGATTCCGGACCAGATCGGATGAGTCGATCGGCAGGGATCCCTTTTGAAATATCAATGAGGTCCTGTTGCTTGGCAAGCTTCTCAAAAATCTCGGTCATTTTTCCCTCTAGGTAGAGCCCGTGGTAGACGACTAGATCGGCCTGAGTGAGCAGGTCTAGGTCACGCACCGAAGCCTTATACAGGTGTGGGTCTACGCCCGCAGGCATCAGGGCTACGACCTCTGCTTGGTCCCCTACGAGGGCTTGTATTCCATCCGCCAAAATACTCGTGGTGGCCACGATCAAGGGTTTGGTACGCGTAGACTTAGATGCTGAGGTACAGCTCCAAAAAAGGATAAGAATTAAAAAAATGGGAGCTACACGTTTCATGATTGAAGAACGAGAATGTTGCTGGCTACATCTTTGGACATGAAGAGGGTCTTTTTCTGATCGACCAGGATCTCGACCGAACCGTCAAATTCAACTTTATCGAGCACCTTGATGCGGGCGCCGATGTAGGCACCGACCTTATCGAGGTAGCGGAGAAAAGCTGCCGAACTGTCTTTTACCGCCACGATTTGCCCGCCTTGGTCGATGTTCATTTCATTCAATGCAATACGAGGGCGGGAGCGAACGTCTCCATACTCGTCCGGGATGGGATCTCCATGCGGGTCAAACTTCGGATAATTGAGGTAGGCGTCCAGTCGCTCGATGAGTAGGGTAGATTGAATGTGTTCCAATTGCTCCGCTACCTCGTGTACCTCATCCCAAGCAAAATGCAATTTGTCTACCAAGAAGACTTCCCACAGGCGGTGCTTGCGGATGGTTTGGAGCGCAAGGCGCTTTCCAAGTTCCGTGATTTGAAGTCCGTAATATTTACGGTATTGGATCACTTCTTTTTCTCCCAGCTTGCGGAGCATGTCGCTCACTGAGGCAGCTTTCGTTTGGATAGCTGCAGCAATGTCGTTGGTGGATACGCTTTTTTTTCCCTCTTCCGAGAGGTGGTAAATGGCTTTGAGATAGTTCTCTTCTGCGGTAGTTAATTCCATGGTGCAAGATAATAATGAGGCAAATATAAAAATAAAATTAGAGTTATCTAAAAATAAACTTGTATTAAACTAAATCGACTGTGGAAAACTCCAATTTGCCGGGGGATTCGGATTTAGGATACACTGAATAAAAAACTAGACAAATCTAAATAATGGCCTAGTAAATTGAATAACAAATTCTTAGCTTAGAAGATAATCGATTAAATTGTTCCCAAAATGAATGACTGTTTCTGGACACTTGTCTACAACCCTTTTTGGGAAATGGGGAAAAATTCCGTCGATGTCTGTAAAAATCTCCACGATAAATCGCAGTTTTGATGGAAGATTTACGCTGAATCAATTGGTTGTGGGATTCGATATTTTCTCTGATTACCGGGGTCGGAAGTCTTCCTTTTTTCCTACCTGCGACTAGAGGGAGTTCCCAAGGAAAGCTTCCTGCTGACCAGGTGGTGCAAACAAAAAATAGGACGGGCAGTTTGAAAAAGTGAAGGAACTTTCAAAGGTAATAGGACTACTCAAGTCCCTACCCTTTTCGAACTCTTTCTACAATATCCCTATGAACTTCCCTTGGGATTTGTTTGATTCGCGTTCTCAAATCTAAACCCCTTGTTTTCCTCAAAAAGAGGAAGCAACTAGAAATTCAAAATCCATGGACATTAAATCGACCATCGAACAAGCTTGGGAAAACCGTGAACTCCTTCAAGAGGCAGCGACCCAAGAGGCCATCCGAAGCATTATTGCTGACTTAGATACTGGTAAACTCCGAGTAGCTACTCCTACAGAAGGTGGAGAATGGATCGTCAATGACTGGATTAAAAAGGCAGTGATCCTGTATTTCCCCATACAAAAAATGCAGACCATCGAAGTAGGTCCTTTTGAGTTTCACGACAAGATGGCCTTGAAAACGAACTACGCAGCACAGGGCGTACGCGTGGTACCACATGCAGTGGCTCGCTATGGTGCCTATTTGGCTTCGGGCGTGGTGATGATGCCAAGCTATGTGAATATTGGTGCGTACGTGGATTCTGGCACCATGGTGGATACCTGGGCTACTGTCGGATCTTGTGCCCAGATCGGAAAGAACGTGCACTTGAGTGGTGGAGTTGGGATCGGCGGGGTACTCGAGCCGGTTCAAGCTGCTCCTGTGATTGTAGAAGATGGGGCATTTATTGGTAGCCGCGTGATTGTGGTAGAAGGTGTTCGCATTGGCAAAGAAGCCGTGATTGGAGCAGGGGTGACCTTGACTGCAAGTTCAAAAATCATTGATGTCACTGGCCCTTCACCTGTAGAATACAAAGGATATGTGCCACCACGATCTGTCGTGATTCCTGGAACCATTCCGAAGCAATTTCCATCTGGTTCCTACCAAGTGCCTTGTGCCTTGATCATTGGCCAGCGCAAAGCTTCAACAGACCTCAAAACATCCTTAAACGACGCGCTTCGCGAAAACAACGTAGCTGTTTAAAAATCCTCATGAATCAAAGCAGTACGTACTTCTATAGCTTGCTGATAGCAGGTATCCTTTTTTCTTGTTCAGGTTCCCCTAATTTAAGTACAGGAGATGCCGCATTTAAAAAAGGAGACTTTTCCGCAGCGGTTACTGGTTACACGGAAGCACTGGAAACCAATCCAACAGATTTAGACCTCCTGTATGGTAGGGGAAGAGCCTATCAGGAATTGGGTCAATTGCTTGAGGCCCAAGCAGACTTTGAGCAGGCCATCAACCTAGATCCAAAGAATTTCCAGGTGCTCCTGAGTCTTGCCACCATACAGCTTGAGCAAAAAAGCTATGCAAGTGCCTTGCTCTATGCGACCAAAGCCGAGGAGATTTCTGGGGCTCCAGCGATGGCTTCGTTTTTGAAAGGGAGGGCCCTACATCAGTTGGGGATGCCGGAAGATGCGCTTAAAGCTTATGGCAATGCCATTCAGGTAGATCGAAATTTTGGGCAGGCTTACTTAAATCGGGGGTTGCTCAAAGTGGCTTTGGAACGCACGAAGCAGGCTTGTGAGGACTTCAAATTGGCCGCTTCCTTGGAATACCCAGGTGCTGCAGAGAATTTGGAAAAATACTGCAAATAAATTCTATCCTTACTTTTTTACTTCTTCGCCGTGAACATGCGCCTCGTGGTTGCAAAGCGCGGTAGAAGGGGTTTGACCGCTTCCCTCACAAGTTTTGCATGCGCTTACTTCTTTCCCACTACCAGAGCAGGAGGGACAGGTCAAACGACCTTTACCCGCACAACGTTCGCACTCGAAAAAGTCCACGATGTTAAATACGTTTACCTTTTTGATCATGCCTGAAGCTCCGCAGCGACTACAGCCCACCACGCCTTTCGCTTTGCAGTAGGAACAAGCCTGTTCGGTTTGTTTTTTACCAAGACAGGTCGTACAATTTTCGTAACGATAGCCACGTCGATCGCATAGTTCACAGGCTAGAATTTGTGCCAAAGGAGCCTTAAGCTTTTCTTTTAGCCGAGTCGCTGACTCGTAGTTTTGTCCCGTAAATCCAGTCAATTCCAGGTATTTGTTAACAAAATTTTGACTGTTGTCGTATTGGCCGAGTTGAAAAAGGGTTTCGGAAAAGTAATAGGGCATCTCTTCAGGAAGTGGAAGTCCTGAATCAATCAGATTTCGAAAGATGGAGTTGGCCGTTTGGTAATCACTCCGCTCCATGGCGGCTAATGCCCCTTTCATCCAGCGGTCCGTTTGTCCTAGGTTAACTTGTGCATGAGCCTCACTGGCAGAGAAACCTTGCAGACAAAGAAGAAGGAAAAAGGTACAGGCGAAAGCTTTCAAGTGGCGCTAATTTTTGGCAAGTAAGCAACTGAAAATCGTTCCTTCAAGAAAAATGACAGACTTCTGAAAAATAATTCTTCATTTACCCCTCTCCCTAGTTAAAAAGGAAGTCGAATTCCATAAAAAATAGGAGCAATCCCTTTTGGTTGAGTGAAAAGATGTTGATTTTTGACTTTGAACAAATCCAGTCTACGTGATCATTGCTGTAATTGGAGGAGGTGCTGCGGGTTTTTTTGCAGCTATCCACGCTAGTGGACCTGGGATACGGGTACTCCTTTTTGAAAAATCCCCCAAACTACTCTCCAAGGTGAAAATCTCAGGCGGGGGAAGATGCAATGTGACCCATCGACCGATGGAAATCTCCAAACTGGTGAAGAATTACCCCAGAGGTGAAAAGTTTTTGAAGAAAGCCTTTTCGCATTTTTCGATCCCGGATACCTTTTCCTGGTTTGAGTCCAGGGGTGTGCCTTTGAAAATTGAAGAGGATGGACGGGTTTTTCCCAAATCGAATACTTCCCAGAGTATTGTTACCTGCTTGGAAGAAGAAGCCAAAAAATTGGGAGTACAGGTTCAACTTTCCAATGGAATCAAGTCCATCCTTGCCAAAGATCAAGGCTTTGTCTTAGGCACCGATAAAGGTGACGTAGTCGTTTCCAAGGTCATTGTCGCTTCTGGAGGGCACCCTAATTTGGGAGCTTATGACTACCTTAATTTATTGAATCATAATTTAATAAAACCTATTCCTTCACTTTTTACTTTCAACACTCCCCAAGAACCCATTCGTGAACTGATGGGGGTATCCATGGGTGATGCAGTGGTGAAGTTGGAGGGAACCAAACTCAGTTACCGAGGTCCAATCCTCATTACGCACTGGGGCATCAGTGGGCCAGCAGTGCTCAAGCTTTCGGCTTTTGGTGCGGATTGGCTACATGAGCAACAGTACAAGGCG
>JAXISU010000096.1:0-6420 GCA_034680425.1 Cyclobacterium sp. | reverse complement strand
TGCTAGATTCGCTAATGCGCGAATGTGATCTGGAGTAGTGCCGCAGCAGCCTCCCAAAATATTGAGCATTCCTTCTTTCAAAAAGTCACGTACTTGGTCTGCCATTTCATTGGCTCCCTGGTCATAAGCGCCAAACTCATTCGGT
Organism: Cyclobacterium sp.; assembly: GCA_034680425.1. Classification (GTDB taxonomy): domain Bacteria; phylum Bacteroidota; class Bacteroidia; order Cytophagales; family Cyclobacteriaceae; genus Algoriphagus. The sequence goes on along the minus strand of JAXISU010000096.1, from coordinate 6,275 downwards.
AGGCCTGCATTTGGATAGGCGGACACGAAAAATGGTGCTTCCTGAGCCAATACCTTTAGGTATGGGCGCAATTCCTTCGCTCCCAAGGCACAATTGAGGCCGACGGAGAACAAGGGTACGTGGGAAACTGAAATCAAAAAGGCTTCGGTGGTTTGTCCTGAGAGGGTTCGACCTGAGGCATCCGTGATGGTGCCAGAGATCATGATGGGAATTCCTCCCTCTTTTGGATCAAGGGGAATATTTCGCTCCTCATACACTGCTTGGATGGCATAGAGCGCTGCTTTGGCATTGAGTGTATCGAAGATTGTCTCTACTAGGATAAGATCTGCTCCCCCATCCAATAGCCCACGAACCTGTTCAGAGTAGGCTTCTGCCAACTGATCAAAAGTAATCGCTCGATAGCCAGGATCATTGACATCTGGAGAGATGGAAGCGGTACGGTTGGTAGGCCCCATGGCACCTGCCACAAAACGAGGCTTATCTGGAGTGGTTTGGCTGTAAGCATCGGCTACTTCTCGAGCAAGTTTGGCCGATTCAAAGTTGATCGCATATGCCAAGTGGGGCAATCCATAATCCTCCTGGGCGATGGTCGTTCCCGAAAACGTATTCGTTTCAATGATATCGGACCCGGCCTTCAAATACTCCAAGTGGATAGCACGAATGATATCGGGTCTACTTAGGGAAAGTAGGTCGTTGTTGCCTTTTAAAGCCTTGGGATGGTCTTTTAATGCAGGAGTTCGAAAATCTTCCTCAGTCAGTGTGTAACGCTGAATCATGGTACCCATGGCACCATCTAAAATTAAAACCCTGGAATTTACCGCCTGAAGTAGGAGTTCCGTTCTGTTTTGTCTCATGTTTGTTTAAGTTCAAAAAACTAATCGAGCAAAACGCGGAGAAAAGTAGGTATTCGTACTATTCATCTCATCTGTTCCTGGCTTAATCCAGGATGGGAGTTAGCACCTTGGTTACAGGTTGCTAAGACGTCGTAGGGCCCTTCCCTCGGTCTTTCTCGATAAGTTGCTGCAAAAGTACGGCTAAAATTTAAATAAACTAGGATCTGGCTCCTTTTTCCCTTGAAAAAAAATAGTTTTTCGTAAAAAAACAGAAGAAAATTAGGGGCGTATCCCCACCCCAACCGTTACAAAAGGTCCCGACTGATAGGCAATCATGGAGACTCCCCCCAGCTTGTAGCCAGGAAATGCCTGTTCGTAACCTGCAGTGGTGGTAAATACCAAATCAAACAATTTCCGTTTGGTCATCGGCAATCCATACTCAATCAGCACCTCAGGTTTGAGAAAAATACCCGACTTCCGAAGATACCCATCGAAATTTCGTTGATCGAGTAAAGCCGGAAAATCAGGTTTTTGATCCTTCAGCAAGGAATAGCGCAAGTTGCCATAGCCTAATCCGCCTAGGGCACCTATACCCCAGTTTTTATATTGAAAGAATTTTTTACCCATGTTAGCATAAATGCGTAGGCTATTCAAACTGTGTGATTGGGTAGTGCTGGCTCGTCCTTTTAAGGCCACATTAAATACGTCCATCCCATAGAGGAATCCATCCGTCTCTCCTAAGATTCTTAGCCCCAACTGTGATGGCCTCCCCTCCAAGGTCTCGTATCCCTGTTCTTTCAAGTAAGTATTAAACTTATCGGGTTTGGAAAAGTGGATTCCACGGATCAGAGAGGCCCCAATCGTAGCATCTTTGTAGAAAAAATTTCGGTCGGGAAGGCTGATCCCTGTACCTACTCGAAAAAAGGCGCCTGCTTGGGCATTGTCAAAGGAGATCCCATTGAGATTCCAGCTGTCTTCAAATGGACTAAAGGAATACCCTGCCTTCGCGATAACTTTTAACGCTTCCTTTCGATTTGGAATTGGAAAATCATAGGAAATTTGAAATCCAATTTCTGTCAAAAAATTACCATAATTGAGCGTACCACGTTGGATGTCATTTTTTCGTAATACAAATCCTTGTTCCGGATCTTGGAGAAAGGTTTTTAGGTCTTTGGATTGCTCCTGAGGAAGCAATTGTACATTCATATAACCTAATCCCATGGATAGGTAATGGATAAATTGGAATTTCCCCTCTTCAGTGAGCGAGTAACCCAGATTCACCAAGGCACGAGAGGTCCGGTACTGAAAACGGTGGGTACCCAAATCCGCTGTTCGGCTTTGGTGTTGAGACACCTCCATACCAAAAATAAAATCATTCAGCCTGGCCTGGTAACCCAAGCCAAAGGAATTGTACCGATTTGGAATGGGAAGCATTCCCCGTTCTGTGAGAAGTGTATTGAATTGACTCAAATTGGCCCCGGAAGTCCCCGTAAATGCATACAGCGATGAGCGGCTCGCTAAAAATCCTTGGGCCTGAAGATTGGCTCCCGCAAGAAATAGCAAAACTAAAAGGACGAGTCGGTGCAACATAAGATAAGGCCTTGCCAAAAGGCAGGTCAAAATTAAAGGGAAATGACAATTTAACCCGGAAATCACAGAAATCCCCTGTATATTTTTTGATTACTAATGGGTAATTCTCACAACGAACAAACAATATGCCTAATTACTCAAACCCGCCTTGAAAACCATTTGTCAATTTTCTCGTATTTCGAAGCAAACAATCATCACTTAAATCACGAGTATGATCCTTTCCACTACTTCCACCCTTGAAGGCCATCCAATTGAAAACTATTTAGGCATCGTTTCTGGAGAAACGATTATAGGCGCCAACATCTTCAAAGATTTTTTTGCAAGCATCACCGACATTGTGGGAGGAAGATCCTCGGCTTACGAACAAGTTTTGCGCGAAGCAAAAGCCACTGCCATGGCTGAAATGGAGATGCAAGCAAGACAACTGGGAGCGAATGCCATTTTGGGTATCGACCTAGACTACGAAACCATCCGAGAAGGAATGCTCATGGTCACCGTCAGTGGTACTGCAGTAAAAGTGTACTCTTGAGCGCGGTATAAAAGAGAATTACTGGCTTGACATCCACTGCATAATCAAGCCGCTGATATAGGCTCCATAAGTACCGAGAGCATAGCCTAGTACAGCCAAAAGCACACCCACGGAGGCCAAGGATGCATCAAAAGCAGAGGCCACTATGGGTGCTGAGGCTGCACCACCTACATTGGCTTGGGAACCCACCGCCACATAAAAGAACGGAGCCTTGATCAGCCAAGCTACGAAAAGCATAAGCGAGACGTGGAACAGAATCCAAATAATTCCAATCAAAAATAGAATGGGATTGTCAAGCACTGCACCCAAGTCCATTTGCATCCCAATGGTGGCCACCATAACATAGAGGAGCACTGAACCCAATCGGGAGGCTCCCACTCCTTCCAAGTGCCTGGCTTTGGTAAAAGACAAAACCAATCCCAACGCGGTCGCAATGACCACAATCCAGAAAAAAGCCGAATTCAAGGAATATTGATTCCATTCAGGGTGATTGGTTTCAAACCAAGGCGCAAGGAAATCTGCACAATAGTGCGATAACCCTGTTACCCCAAACCCAATTCCGAGAATCAGTAAAATATCTGTTAAGCTAGGAATGGCAATACTGGCTTCTCGTGCCTTTGCAATTCTATCTCTCAGTTCGTTAATAGCCGAAGTATCTGCTTTTAAGAATTTGTCAATTTTCTCAGGTTTGGCTGCCCAATACAACAAAATGGCCATCCAGAAATTTGCCACTAGGACATCCACGGCTATCATCTGTCCAAACAAGACCGGGCTTGCACCAAAGACCTCCAACATGGCCGTTTGGTTGGCTCCCCCTCCTATCCAACTCCCAGCAATCGTAGACAAACCTCTCCACAATTCATCCGGACCAGTACCTGCATACAAATCAGGCTGAATCCAACCTACAATAAGCAGAGCAACTGGTCCACCAAATACAATTCCTACGGTGCCCGTAAGAAATAAAATTAAGGCTTTAGGGCCTAATCGAAGGATACCTTTCAGATCCACGCTGATCGTAAAAAGTACCAAGGAAGCGGGCAATAAGTAACGGGAGGCAACTTTGTACAAATTCGAAGACTCCCCGGAAATCAAACCCAGGGAATTGTACACTGCAGGAATAAAATAGCAAAGCAACACTGCAGGTACATAGGTATAAAACTTCACCCAAAACGGATGCTTACTCGAAGAAGAGGCAAAAATAAAAGCCAAGGTGGCCATCAACAGGCCGAAAACAACGGCATCATTGGTCAATAAGGGACTTGCACTTTCCTCCATAGCTATTAATTAGTTGGTACAACAATACCCACATTTGTCAAAAAGACCAACACTTACAATCCTTTTTGCTTCAAGACCTGAATGAGTTCACTCAGAATCATGGCCGTCGCACCCCAAACCACTTCTCCTGCAATGTCGAAATAAGGAGTTTCCAAGTACTTTCCTCCCCCTAGTGAAATGGGAGTCTGTTTGACAATCTCCGGTTGAATCAAAAGATTTAAGGCTGTAGGAATGATCCTGTCAACCTCTCGCTGCTCAGGAACGAATGTAGGTTTGTGATCCAAAAAGCCCACAATCGGCGAAACCAAAAAATTACTAACTGGAATGTATAACTCGGTCAGGCTACCGATCACCTCCACCTTGCCCGCATCAATTCCGATTTCCTCCTCTGCCTCACGAAGTGCAGTAAATACCACATCTGGATCCCCCTCCTCCACCTTTCCTCCAGGCAAGGCCACTTGCCCACTATGTGCACCGGGATACTGAGGACGCTTGATCAAGGGAAAATAGATGGTGGAGGGATCTGGATAGAATAATAGTAGCACCCCACTCTTCCGATGATCCTCAGGCACCTTGGCAGCAATTCGCCGGGGATCTATGGGTTGCGGAGCCATGCGTAGTTGCGCATCCTTACCAGGAAGTACCCCTTGTAAGGCCAATTGCAATTGCGCTCGGAGTTTTTCAACTGGCATACACAACTCGAATTTTTAAGGGTATATAACGCATCTAGTACCAAGATTTCTTCAACAAATAACAAAAAAAAGGCCGGAATATAATTCCGACCTTTTCCTGCTCTCAAACCTATTAAACCTATTGTAGATATTCAATTCATGAATACCTCCGAAAAATAGAAAATGTTTTTTTCTCTTCAAACAATCGATTGCGAAAAATTTTCAAAATATTATTCGGCACGCTTTTAAATCAAATCGAAGGCATTTTCAGGAATTTCAAAAGTCCTTTTTTTATCTAAAATCTTCGCTGTAATAAGGAAGTTTGCCTTTACTTTCATTTCATCCTTCTCCTTGGAATATTCCAAGGAATCGATTAGATTTAAGTATCACTTTTTAATCTATTTTTTCATGAAGTTTAGCCTGATTTTTTGCCTCTGGCTGATGTTCCCTTTTCCTACATCTGCCCAAATCGACCTATCCACCCAAGCCTTCGGAGCCAAATCCCAAGGCCTGGGAGCAGTCAAATTATACCACCAAGATGCTTGGAGCCTCTTCAACAATATCGGTGCCCTAGACCGTCTTGAAAACTCTGAAGTAGGAGTCTCTTTAGATCAACGCTATAGCATCAAAGAATTAAGCACTGCCGCCCTTTCCCTGGCTTTCAAAAAACCAGGTGGAAGTTTCGGAATTGGGATCGCCCGGTTTGGTGGGGAACTTTTCCAACAACACCGACTGGAGCTCGGGCTGTCTACCACCCGAGGCATCCTGAGTTTCGGAGCAAAAGCAGCCTGGTTTCAAACCCATATCGAAGGATTTGGTACAGGAAATGCCCTCCTGCTATCGCTAGGTGGTTTGGCAGAACTAGGTCCTAGATTTTTCTTTGGTGCACATCTTTCCAATTTGAACCAAGCCAAGGTTAGCAAGCAATCTTACCAACCCATTCCTACCCTACTCACGGTCGGCATCACTTACCTCCCTGCCAAAAACCTAGAAATCCACAGCGAACTGGAAAAGGATCTAGACCATCCTCCCCTTTTTAAACTTGGTCTGCAGTACCAGCTTGAAAACTGGATCTACCTGCGTACTGGGATCCACTCTGCACCCAATTCCCTCCATTTTGGACTTGGGCTTCGGAAGAAAAAGTATGGACTAGACTATGCTCTTGGCCAAACTACCGCACTAGGGGAAACCCATCACCTCTCTATTTTTTTAACCCATTAAGGAATGAAACAAGTCTTTAGTTTAGTGCTCCTACTCCTTTTCTCCCTGCACACTTTCGGTCAAGTTAGGACACCCATCCCCTTGGACATCCAACAGTTGATGGAGCGGCTTTTCCCAGTCCAAGAGGAGGAAGTGGATTACGAAGTACTCTACGAG
>JAXISU010000095.1:0-6433 GCA_034680425.1 Cyclobacterium sp. | reverse complement strand
CCATTTGGACAGCCCTCAACTCAGGAGGAGCTACACATGCCTTTGGGCGAGGAGATGCACTTTTTATTGATCGGAAGATGGGCTTCTTTGCGGGTCTACTCCGCTACGATGTCGAGCAATTGGATCAGTTGTATGCTGTGATGGATTCAGGAATGCGGGTGATTCTATTCACGCCAGGATTTTTGGAATTGGATGCCAAATGGAAGGTGCGCAATGACAATGCCTTGTTGCAGATGGTCTTCGAAAAGCCTACCAATCCTTTGAATTTAGATTCGGCTATTCGGGCATTGGGTACTGCAGATGTACCTGAGATGTTGGCATTAACGCATTTGGCCAAGCCAGGACCCTTTTTGGAAAACACCATCGATTTTGGCGGCTATTTCGGCTATTTTGTGGAAGGGAGATTGGTTTCCATGGCAGGAACCCGCCTAGCAGCAGGCCCCTACACTGAAGTAAGTGCGGTCTGTACGCATCCTGAATTTGTGGGAAGAGGATTGTCGCAACTCGTTTTACCTCATGTGTTGAATTACATTCAGCAGCGCCATCAAATCCCTTACCTCCAACTTTATCCGGACAATCTCCCCGCTTACCGATTGTACCAAAAAATAGGTTTCGTGGAGCGAGCCAATTTGCGCGTGTATTCCTTGGAAAAGTAAGGATTTGCAGACTCCTTAAAATACTGTCTTGGGTACATCCTTTTTGTAGAAACTTTAGCAATTAATTGGAGTACAATCTAGTTTTCATCCTGCCAAGGACTACTAAGGGTGCATAGAAAATCCCTATATTTCAATTCCAACTTTCTTTTCTGGGTTACCAACTAACTACTTGTCGACGATGAACTCCTTCAAATTACTTGTACTCGCCCTCCTTCTCTTTTCTCAGAACCTTTTTGCACAAACCAAAACGACTAAGACGGAGCATGTGGTGTTGGTGACCTTGGATGGGCTACGCTGGCAAGAATTGTTTAGCGGTGCTGACTCCTTGCTGGTAGATGATACTGGAATGGTAGAAAAATCCGGCTCCTTGCTAGCGGATTTTTGGCATTCGGATCCACAGGTTCGTAGAACCAAACTGTTCCCTTTTGTATGGGGTACGCTTGCCCAGCAGGGTCAAGTGTATGGAAATAGATCTTTCGGAGCCAAAGTAGACACACAAAACAAACTCTGGTTTTCCTACCCGGGCTACAATGAATTGCTCTCTGGAAGTGCTGACGATATTCGAATCCGGTCCAACGACAAAGTGCCTAATCCCAACAAGACTTTTCTAGAATACTTGAACGAGATGCCAGCCTACCGAAATAAGGTGATGGCTTTTGGGGGTTGGGATGTATTTCCTTCCATTATCAACGAAACGCGCAGTGGCATTCCAGTTAATGCTGGATTTACTCCTGCGAAGGGAACTTCTCTTTCCGAAACGGAAAAACTTCTCAATCGCCTTCAAGAAGAGATACGTGGACCTTGGGAGTCCGTTCGCCTCGATCCATTTACCCACCACTATGCTTTGGAAGCCATACGAACACAAAAGCCTAGCATCCTCTACCTGGCTTATGGGGAAACGGACGATTGGGCGCACGATGGAAAGTATGACGAATACCTGAAATCCGCCAAGCAAACGGATGCCTACTTGAAGGAGATTTGGGAAACGTTACAGGCTGATCCTCATTACCGAAACAAGACCACAATGCTCATTACGGTAGATCACGGACGTGGAACGAGCAAAGAAAGCTGGAAAAGCCATGGCGTTGATGTCCCTGGGGCTGGTCAAGTTTGGCTCATTGCTATCGGTCCAGATACGCCCTCCTTAGGCGAAATCAAACAGGAAGGGCAGTGGCATTCAGCCATGCTCTCAAGTACGATCTTCCGCCTCTTGGGACTGGACTATCCTGAGACCAAAGCCGCTTCCGAATGGAAAGAAATCCTTGGCCAAACCCGGTTGAAGTAAATAAAGTTGATCTAATTCAAGTTGACTTATTTCAACTTGGTATAGTCCCACCTATGGGCTAAGACTCCCCATTCCTTCCTTCGAACTGAAAAAACCCTTGGAATAGCTTTTGAAGAAATCAAGGCCAACTTCAAGCCATTCCTCAGGGGATCTTGAGTTATTGTTCCTTTGGCTTCTTGTCTAGAAGAAGAAATTCATTGACAACGATCTCGGTGACCGTCTTCTTGTCACCATTTTTATCCGTATAACTCCGATTGGTCAATTTGCCTTCCACCGCTATTTCCGAGCCCTTGTCCGTAAATTTGGCCAAGTTCTCTGCGGTCTTGTCCCAGACTACCAGATTGTGCCAAATGGTCTCTTCCACACGTTCCCCTTTTTGATTTTTGTAAACTTCTGAGGTGGCAAGGCTGACGTTGCCAACAGATTTTCCGGATTCCAAGCTTTTTAGGTCAAGCTTGCTGCCGAGGTGCCCAATGAGCTGAACTTTGTTTTTTAATGCATTCATCGAATTAAAAATTGAGGTGAGGCAGGTATAATCCCGCTTAAAAAAGATTGAAAAATGATAGCTCAAACTTCGAAAAAAGAAAAAACAAAAATCGGGAGGTAAGTATTTAAAACCGTTTGTAAACGACTATAATCAATTAAGGGTGGGGTAATGAAATGAGGAAAAAGGGTTAAGCCTGCTTTTTCCCAATCCAGAAAAGCAAGGATCCAATGCCTACAAAAATAGCCGTCATCCAAATCGACCGCTCGCTGACCTGCATCATCAGCCACAGACAAGCAGCAATTCCCAAAATGGGGATTAGATAGCCCCCCTTTAAGATGAATCGTCCGGCTCCACGGAATTGAGGCCGGAGCTTAGGAATGGCTGCGCAGCTCATCCCGTACAAAAAGAGTCGGGAAAGCACGGTCATCGCGGCCAAGACCGTAAACGAACCAAAGGCAGCCAATAAAAAGGCAGCAACACCAAAAAACACGACTGAGTTAGCAGGGGTTAAATACCGGCTGTGAACCTCTCCAAACCAGCGGGGTAACGATTTTTCCAAGGAAAGGGCATAGGTCACTCGGGTAGCGGAAAACATGGAACTGACCAAGTTGGCAAGTACCGAAGCGGCAACCCCTATCATCAACACGATAGCGCCGACAGGCCCAAAAAGACTCGCTGATACATCCAATAAGGGAGTTTTGGAGTTGGCGAGATCGGGCAAGGCAGCCTGCGATACGAGTTGGATCACCATGTACAATACAGCCACTACGGCCAATCCGAGCAACAATCCCAAAGGCATGTCGCGCTCAGGACGCTTGGCCTCACCCGCGGGTACTACCGCTCCCTCAAATCCAACAAAAGCATAGATTAAAAGCAAGGCAGCTGCTCCCAAATCCTTAGCGGGGGGAATAGGACTTTCAAAACTGGGAATTACTTCCGAACCTAGAAGGATAAAACCGCCCAGAGGAAGGAGAATTAGTACCGCAAATTTGATAACGGTAAACAGGGTCATGGAGCGTATCGATTCCACCGACCCAAGTACATTGATTACACTCAATCCCACACAAATCACCGCCAAAGAAATAATCCTTCCGGTACCAGTGCCTGCCCCATCTATGAAATATGCGATGGAGTCGGTGAGCAAAACCGTATTCGCGGAAAATGAGATCAACCGGGCCAAGTAGTACAACCATCCCCCTTGGAATCCTACAAATGGGCCAAAGGCCAAGGTTCCGTAACGAATGGGGCCACCCGTGCCCCGAAAATAGCTTCCCAGTTCGGCGAAACACAAAATAATGGGTAGGATCAAAAGCGCACAAAATGCATAGACCAGCACGCTGTACTCGCCTGCAAGGGCTGCCGCCCCACTGGGTAAGCCAAAAATTCCTGCGCCAATCAATCCATTCACGACCAGCATCCAAATGCCCCAAAGTTCAAGATTTCGAGGGAGCTTTTCTTCAGAGCTAGAATTGGAAGTGGAGGGTTGACTCACTTGAATCAATGTTTTCGATTGAGAATTAAAGATAAATTCAGGGAAATAAAGCCTAGGCTAAAGTTGTCTAGATTATTTCTTCCAGTCCAGCACTTCCATAGTGCTGAGTTCGGGACCTCCACCGCGATTGGCAGAACCTGCATGAACCCATATTTTTCCATTTAAATAGGCGGTACCCGTGCCGTGTCGGCCCTGTAGTAGATTGGGTAGCTTGCTCCAAGTATTGCTTCGTGTATCTAGAACTTCTACCTCTGCATGAGCAGGAGTTTGTGCTGAACTTTCTCCATTCATTACTACCAAGTATGGGCCAATGCCCAAATTGGAATTTCCAGCACGAAGTGTGGGTAGCTCAGTTTCTAGAGTAGACCAAGTTTCTGTTTTAAAATCAAAAACATCCACCTCTTTATTGGTCAGTTCTAGGACCTTGCCAATTTTGGCATAGGAGGTGCGTCCCCCCGCGAGGTAGAGCTTGCCATCAACTAGGGCTGCACTGACATGATCTCGTGCTCTTGGTGCACTGGGTAGGGATCTCCAAGTTCCTGTCTTAGGGTCTAGCTCATCAAACCAGCGCACAAAGCCATCGAAGTGTCCGTCTTGGATTCCACAAACTAGGTAAATCTTATTTTGGCGGACCACCACCCCTGCAGAACCGCGTTCTCGATTTTTTGGAAGTGCAGGTCCTTCTCGCCAGGTTTTGGTTTTGGGATTGAATATCAGAATGTTTGGAATTGGGGTTTCATGGGGATAGTTACCCGTCATCGCACCTACAATCCAGAGTTCATCTTGAAAGGAGATGGCCTGAAAATGATGGATTTCCATCGGAGCATCTGCCACCTTAACCCAAGTGTTGGTTTGGGGATCAAATTCCTCTACTGGTCGTACTCCTCGCCCCCCTACAGCATACAGTTTGTTTCCAACCGCCACAAAAGAACTTTCGTGCCGAGCAGTAGCTTCGGTTTTGGTAGATACAGCAGTCCAAAGGTCCTGCGCTTCCGCTTGAATGGAGCCCAATAAAAGAAAAACTAATAGGTATCGTAGCATGGAAATGGAATTGAATGAGTAGTCAAGTTAAGAAAAGATTTTAGAGTAAGAATAAACGACCAACCCAACCTTACAGCTAATCTAAATTAACCTATGCTGGTTCGAATACTTACTTTCCGAAATCTAGAATGCCTCGGATGACATTGATTTCTCCCATTTCCTTTTTCAAACTTTCCCCATCCTCCTTTGCTATTTTTTCTCGGAATGCACTTAGGTTGGCGATGTATCCATCCAAAGCAGCAAGGACATTGTCTTTGTTTTCAAGAAAAATGGGTGCCCACATGTCCGGACTAGACTTGGCTAGACGAACGGTTGAAGAAAAACCCGAACCCGCCATGTCAAAGATGTTTTTTTCATCTTCCATTTTTTGAAGGACGGTTTTACCCAGCATAAAGGAAGTCAAGTGGGAGAGGTGGGACACGAATGCGAGGTGGCGGTCGTGTTCTGCTGGATCCATAAACCGAAGCTTCAAGTTTAGGGCATCAAAGAGTTGGTAGGCTTTTTCCTTGAGATGTAAATCCGTCTTTTCCAGCTCACAGAGTATCATCACCTTTCGATCCAATAGCCCGGCATCTGCTGCCTTGGGACCAGAATATTCCGTACCTGCTATGGGGTGTGCAGCTAGGTATTGAGATCTCTTGGGGTGTGCAGCTACCAAACTGCATAGCTTGGCCTTGGTGGATCCTAAGTCAAAAACTAGGGTGTCGGGACTAATTTGTTCCAAGGTCTGAACCAATAAATCCCCCAAGGTATCTGCAGGAGTAGCCAAAATCACTAAATCTGTATCTGCATCCGGAATGGACTTGGCCACGCTAATGATTCCTAAGTCCAGTGCATCTAGGAGGTGTTGCGGATTAGCATCCTGACCGGACAACTGCAGTTCTGGAAATTTTTGTTTGGCAGCAAGGGCAAAGGATCCTCCCAAAAGGCCCAATCCTACAAGGTGTATTTTTTTCATATTAGTGGCTAGGTTTGATGCGGTTGATGGCTTCTAGGATTTTGAATTCTTGGAGGCAAAGGGAAATGCGGACATAGTCGTTTCCTTCCGATCCAAATATTTTTCCTGGAGTAATGAAGATGTTTTTTTCGTAAAGGAGCTGGTCAACCAGTGCTTCTGCTGAAGTGCCTGAAGGTACGCGGCACCAAACAAATAAGCCTGCTGCTACTCGATCATAGGTCAATCCCAAGTGGTCGGCAAGGGTCCAAACGAGCTTTCTTCGACTGGTATAAATCTCATTCTGTCTTTCAAACCAGGTTTTTCCAAGTAAAAGTGCAGCAGTAGCTCCCTTTTGAAGACCCAAAAACATGCCGGAGTCCATATTGGATTTGACTTTGAGTGCTGCATTCACCCATTCTGCTTTTCCACAGAGCATTCCCACGCGCCAGCCGGGGATATTGAAGGTTTTGGAGAGGGAGTTGAGTTCCAAACCCACTTCCTTTCCGCCAGGTAGCGCCAGCAAGCTTTTAGGATT
>JAXISU010000094.1:0-6458 GCA_034680425.1 Cyclobacterium sp. | reverse complement strand
TCTGGAAAAATATCTCCAAAATTTGAAGCGATCAAAGGGGTCAACTCGTGCAAAAATGGCTTTTGAAATCCTAGGAAGGTGTAGCCGTAGCGAACTGCTCTACGCAGGATTCTTCGAATTACATACCCTGCCTTGTTGTTGGAAGGAATCTGTCCATCGGCAATGGTGAAGGATATCGCACGGATATGGTCTACAATTACGCGGAAGGCAATATCTGTAGGCTCGTCTTTGCCATAGGTTTTTCCAGACTTAAGTTCCAAGGCTTGGATAAATGGCAGGAACAAATCGGTATCGTAATTGGAAGATTTGTGTTGGATTGCACGTACCAAACGCTCAAAACCCATTCCTGTATCCACGTGAGTGGCCGGAAGAGCCTTCAAACTTCCATCAGACAATCTATTGAACTGCATGAATACCAGATTCCAGATCTCGATTACTTGTGGATGGTCATTGTTGACCAATTCACGACCTGGCACAGCAGCACGCTCGGCAGCAGTACGCAAGTCTACGTGTATCTCCGAACAAGGACCGCATGGTCCAGTATCTCCCATTTCCCAGAAGTTGTCCTTCTTGGAACCCATGATGATGCGGTCTTTTGCTACGATAGTACTCCAAAGGTCGTAGGCCTCCTGGTCCATAGCCAGGTTATCACCTGTATCTCCTTGGAAAACAGACACGTACAACAAGTCCTTTGGGAGTTTGTATACTTCAGTCAATAGTTCCCAAGCCCACTCAATCGCTTCCTTCTTGAAATAATCTCCAAAAGACCAGTTGCCCAGCATCTCAAACATGGTGTGGTGATAGGTATCTACCCCAACTTCTTCCAAGTCGTTGTGCTTACCACTTACACGAAGGCATTTTTGAGAGTTGGCCACACGTGAGAATTTGGCAACCTCATTTCCTAAAAAAGCATCTTTGAATTGATTCATCCCTGCGTTGGTAAACATCAGGGTGGGGTCATTTTTTACTACAATGGGGGAAGATGGAACGTATTGGTGTTGCTTGGATTGAAAAAATTCAATGAACGTACTTCTGATTTTTTTGGCTTCCATGGAAGATAGGCGGTACAGTGGCTAAAACTAGGTTGAGTGAATCAGGCAGAATTGAACCTGTTGCAAGCCACAAATTTAATAGAATTGACTGGCTTATGCACAGGAATTTGAGATTTTGACAAAAAGGTTCATGGCCTTAATTCACTAAATTTCATTCTATTCTTAGGAAAATTCGGAGGGGAATGAAAACAAAAGATTCTGTTTATATTCGTTTTCTGAACCCCTTTTCCATGGCCTACCTCGATCAAATTGCCTCACCCACCCTCCTTATTGACGAAAAAATCACGCGAGCCAATCTTGAAAAAATGGCTAGCAAAGCGCATCAATCAGGAAAAAAGTTGGTGCCTCATTGGAAAACTGCCCAATCTCGTACCGTTGGAAACTGGGCCAAAGACTATGGCATTCGTGAAGTAACGGCTTCCTCCATCTCCCTAGCTGAATACCTTTGTGGTCAGGGTTGGGACAGCATTCACATCGCTTTTCCTTTCAATATCCGTGAAATCCCTCGACTAAATCGCCTTGCGGCAAATCAGGACATTTCGGTACAAGTAGTGAATGCGGCTACTGCGAAGGCACTTGCTGAAGGCTTGACGGAAGAAGTGTCCTTTTTTGTGGAATTGGATGCGGGCTATGGACGTACTGGGATTCAAGCTTCCGATGAAGTCGAGTTAGAAGCGATTTTAACACAGGCCAGTCGATCGCAACACCTCAAATTCAAGGGCTTTTACATCCATCCTGGACACACCTACTACGGCAAGGACACCCAAAAAATACACGAAGAAAGTCAGGAGGCACTCGCGCAAATGAAAGCCAAGTACCTGGGTCGCTATCCCAACTTGGTGACCCGATTGGGTGACACACCTGGATGTGCCGTGATGGAGGATTTTGGTGCAGTGGATGAACTTGGTCCGGGTAACTTTGTATTTTTTGATTTGATGCAGGTGCAATTGGGAAGTTGTCAGCGAGAAGACATTGCCGTTTGCTTGGCCGTACCCGTTGTGGATATCCGCAAGGATCGAAAGGAGATTTTGATCCATGGCGGGGGTGTACATTTAGCCAAGGACGTGCTTATTCAGCCCGATGGAACCAAGAATTTTGGGGAGGTAGTACTTTTAACTGAAAAAGGATGGACCATTCCTAGCCACTATTCCTTTGTGAAAAGCATCTCCCAGGAACATGGGATTATTCAGGCTTCTGAGGAGCTCTTGAATTCAGTCAAAGTTGGCGATTTGCTTGGCATCTTGCCCGTGCATTCTTGCATGACTGCTGATGCCATGGGAAGTTACCTGAGTTTGAATGGTCAAGAAATAGACCATGCCGAAGGCGCACGGAAACTTATCTAAGATTCAACTTCATCTAAAGCTTTTTTCCAAACACCCAGGGATTACACCTTGTTCAATTTCCACTTGCCCTTTCTAAAAAAGTAAAGGGAAACCAGTGCATGCAAGGAATGGCAAGTTGCTATGGCAATAAATATCCCTAGATAACCCAATTCAAACTGAAAGGCGAGTAGGTAAGCCAAGGGAACTTCTAGGCCCAGAAGTACTGCGGCATTGATCCAAGCAGGAGTTTTGGTGTCCCCTGCCCCATTGAAGGCTTGAGTCAGCACCATCCCAACTGCAAAAAACACATAGCCCAAGGCAATCACCCACAAACCCTGAGAAGCAACATCCCCTACATCCGGAATACTGGTAAATAAACTCACCAATTGCTTGCTAAACAGCAGGTAAATACCCGTGACAGCAGCCATAAAGATCACATTGTAGCGAACCGTGAGCCAAACGGCCAATTCGGCCCGCTTGGTTTTTTGTGCCCCAAGGTTTTGGCCCACCAAAGTGGCCGCTGCACCTGATAATCCCCAGGCAGGCAAAATGGTGAAGATCAATATCCGAAAAGCAATGGTATAGCCTGCCAATGCTGCCGAACCGAATTCAGCATTCATTCGGGTCAAAGCTACCCAAGACATGGAATCAATGAGGGATTGTCCCATGCCCCCTAAAGACAACACAATGATTTTTTGGATCGTCTCCCAGCTAAGGGCAATGTTTTCTCTGAGGATTTTAAGTTTGTGCTTGCCATTGAATAGATGGTACAACTGATACAGTACCCCCATACTCCTTCCGAAAGTAGTGGCAATGGCCGCCCCATCCAGACCAAATCCTTCCCAAGATCCTATACCGAAGATCAACAAGGGATCCAGTACAATATTCAATCCATTCGCAATCATTAAGGAGCGCATCGCATGATGGGCTTGTCCCGCGCCTCGGAACGCTCCATTGCATAGAAAAAGCAAAAGAATGGCTGTATTGCCCGCAAATACAATTTTAGCGTAATTTGACCCTGATTCAATTAATTTTTCCTCGGCCCCCATCAGGCGAAGTAGGTCGGCAGCAAAGGTCCAACCCAAGATCCCGAGTACTATGGAAATAATCGCGCCGACCAGTAGCAATTGAAAGGTAACTGACCCAGCATCTTGGTAGTTTTTTTCTCCAAACCGTCGAGAAACGAGTGCAGTAGCAGCCATGCTCAAACCGAAACCTAGCGCATAGGTCAACACGATCACTGACTCAGTCAAGCCTACGGTAGCAATGGCATATTCTCCCAGTTGCGCCACAAAAAATAGGTCCACAATCGCAAAAGAAGACTCCATCATCATTTCCAAGATCATGGGCAAGGCAAGAATAAAAATGGCAGTCTTCAAGGGAAGACGGGTAAAATCTTGCTCCTTACCCAAGAGCGCATCTTTAATCAGTTGCCAGGTCATAAAAACGGAGGGAATCAGCGAAGAGTCTTCGCTTGTTATAGAATTCAAATAGGAGCACAAAAAAACAAAAAAAACCGCGAAATCGCGGTTTTTAATTGAAACAAGTCTGATTAATTTAAGCTAAACCCAACTTTTCGAGGTGAGCCTCCTTGATTTTCCGACGAAGAATTTTACCCACATTGGTTTTTGGAAGTTCGTCCGTGAAAAACACTTCCTTAGGAACCTTGTAATTGGTCAAAAACTCCTTGCAGTGCTCAAGTACCTTTTCTTCAGTAAGTGACTGGTCTTTCTTGACCACATAGGCAACTACCTTTTCAGTAGACTTTGGATCAGGCATGCCGATCACCCCTACTTCCAACACTCCTGTACAGGAAGCCACTACGTCTTCTACCTCATTGGGATACACATTGAATCCTGAAACCAGGATCATTTCCTTTTTACGGTCTACAATCTTGGTATACCCATCGGCATCCATCACGCCGATATCCCCAGATTTAAACCAATCACCATGCATCACAAGGGCGGTTTCCTCAGGTCTATTCCAATAGCCACGCATCACCTGCGGACCTTTGATCAAAATCTCTCCTCGCTCACCAAGCGCCACCGGATTGCCTGCATCATCTGCAATCATCACCTCGGTATTGGGCAAAGGCATGCCAATGGTACCAATTCGCTCGGTTCCATCGATGGGATTGCAAGTGGCCACTGGGGCTGTCTCGGTTAATCCATAGCCTTCTGCCAATGGAACACCGGTTACTGATTTCCATTTTTCAGCTGTTGCTTTCTGTACCGCCATTCCACCTCCCACGGCAATCTTCAGACCGGAGAAATCCAATTTTCCAAAGGCTTCTTGGTTCAACAATCCATTGAATAGCGTATTGACACCAGTGATGACTGTGAATCGTTTTTTGGCTAAATCACCAATAAAGGCCTTCATATCTCTTGGATTGGTAATCAGTACGTTATGTGCGCCAATTTTTAGCATAGCCAAGCAGTTGACCGTCAATGCGAAAATGTGGTAGAGCGGCAAAGCTGTGATCACGATTTCTTCTTTTTCCCGCAACTTGGGTTTCATCCAAGCTGAGATTTGCTGCATGTTGGCAACAATATTTCCATGACTGAGTTCGGCCCCTTTGGAGACTCCTGTGGTACCTCCCGTGTATTGCAAAAATGCAGGATCATCTAACGTGATGGCCACCTTTGAAAACGAATGTTTGGCTCCCAAAGCCAATGCTTTTTTCAACCCTACCGCATCAGGAAGGTTAAATGCTGGCACCATCTTTTTGACGTGCTTGACCACGAGATTGACAATGGCCCCTTTCAGCCCTCCAAGCAAATCGCCCAACTCAGTGACGATGATATGCTTGGCCTGAATTTCAGTTTTGATTTTCTCCAGATTGGATGCAAAATTGGCTACAATAACCACCACATCGGCTCCAGAATCATTGAACTGATGCCTCATTTCGGCAGGGGTATAAAGTGGGTTAGTATTCACGACCACCATCCCTGCACGTAGCGCACCAAACATCACCACAGGATATTGCAAGACGTTGGGCATCTGAATGGCTACTCTAGAGCCCTTTGCCAGTTTAAGTTCCTTCGTCAGGTACGAAGCAAACTGTGCACTCAAGCGATCCAATTCTTGGAAAGAAAGGGTTTTGCCCATGCATTCGTAGGCCACCGAAGAACCATATTTGGCTACACTTTCTTCGAAAAGGGCTGCAACACTGGCATAAGCGGTACAATCCACCTCTTTAGGGACGGAGGAAGGATAAAATTTAAACCAAGAGAAATCGTTCATTAGTTCAGTATTTTGGGTGAATCAAAAGTTTAATTACTTAAAATAGTTGGGCATGGCCAAGAATAGGGCTGACTATTTCAAATTTTTTCAAGCTAAAATTGGGTTTACTTTTTTTCTGAAAGAATAGCTCACCCTTCAAAACTCGATGGATTCCATTCGAACCTTCAAGGGATTACTTCTACTTTCCAAAAATAGAAAAATACCTAGGACGGCCATCAAAAAAGAGTGTGCAAATTGAATATTCTAGCCCAAACCTGCTCCTTCTTTCTTGCGAAAGTCTAAATTTGACGACTTGAACGATTATGATTGATATCCAACAAAATTCTTCCCTCTCCTTACTCCAAAACTTTGGATTTTGGAAAGAAGGAGAAAAGATTAGTAGTGCTACTGTACCAGGAGAAAGCAACATGAACCTGGTGCTTCGAATTGAGACCAACCAAGGATCTTACATTCTCAAGCAAGCAAAGTCCTACGTACGGAAATACCCCCAAATTCCAGCACCCATCTCTCGAATAGAGATTGAATACCAATTTTTAAAACAGTTGGACAGCAATCCGTTCTTGGCATCTCTTTCCCCAAAAGTGCTCCATTATGATGCTCAAAACCACCTCATGCTCCTGGAGGACCTGGGCGAAGGGAGCGACTTCCTCGCCCTGTATGGGGGAAATCGTCCTCCCATAAGCGATGAAATCAAGCACTTTGTAGTCTATTTGTTGCAATTACCCCAATTGGAAATCACCAATTTTCCAGCAACTGGTTCGATGCGTGTATTGAATCACGAACACATCTTTAACTATCCTTTTTTGGAAGAAAACGGGTTTGACTTGGATAACACCCAACC
>JAXISU010000093.1:0-6494 GCA_034680425.1 Cyclobacterium sp. | reverse complement strand
GCAGAAAGCATCATGCCTCCGCCCCAGTGTGAGCCACCACTTACAGATTGGACGATTTGTCCATCAAGGACGACGTAGGAGTTTTCGTAACCAGTCCATCTCCAAGTTGGGCTTGCTCCTATGGGATCCATGATTTTTTCTTTCAATACCTGAGGAAGTGGTTTCCGCCACACATTCAACAGGGCCAAGGCCAATACATTGACACGGGTATCGTTGTATTCGTAACTACTGCCTGGTTCGCGTTGATCTCGGCTTCTTTTTTGCCTGACTCCCTCTGCAGGGCGGTCCCCCCAATCTGGCTTGCCCCAAAGTGTTCCTTCCCAATCGGAGGTCTGTCGCAGCAAGTTATCCCAGGTGATTTTTTGGTTGTGAGGGGTATCAAAGAGGTTAAATACATCCTCTTGGTCCAGGTGATCTGCCTTATTGACCGCCAAGCGCAGGGGGTCGTAAGGATAGATGGGCGCCATGTAGGGATGAACCTGATCTTGAACTGATCGGATCAAGCCTGCTTCCACGGCCAAACCTGCAGTGGTGGAAAGGAAACTTTTGGCCACACTGAAGGTCAAGTCCACTCGTGCTGGGTCTCCCCATTGGCCGACTACATATCCTTTATAGATAATCAATCCAGTCGCTGGACCTCGTTCTTTCATGGGGCCAACAGGAAAGCCAAATGGTTCGCGCCCAAAAGCACTCTCGTAATGAGCGATTTTTAGGTTGCGATTTTCTGAGCTTTCGTGCGTCTCAGCAAAACGGATGGCATCTTGAAGTTTAGTAGCGTCTACCCCCAGTTCCTTAGGAGTTTTGGATTGCCAATTTCCAGGTTGGGGAAAGTAGCCTTGTGCTTGGGTCGAAAAAGAGCCAAACCCAAGGAAAAAAATAGAAAAGAAGAGATGCTTCATAGTGGAGTCCTTTTTTGTTCGAGTTTACTACAATGGAAGGTTAAAGTCAGACCATTTATCAAATCTTTTTTGCGGGCTTGTTTTCAAACTCTTTTGAGGGGAACGAGTTAAAGAAAAAAATCCACTTCAATACAGGTTTTTTTAGGGATTTCCTCGATTAAGTAGATCATCAGATGAGCGAAAAGAAGATATACATTGTAGGTGCCGGACTTTCTGGCCTGATAGCCGCACTTGAACTGGAGAAGGCGGGTTTGTCACCTGTGATCTTGGAGGCTTCAGATCGAGTGGGAGGACGGATGAAAACCGATATCGTGGAGGGATACCGACTCGATCATGGGTTTCAGGTGCTGAATACCGCCTATCCTGAAGCGAAGCGATACCTTGATTTTCAAGCCTTGCAACTCAAAAACTTTGATCCTGGGGCAATTATTTTTGAAGGAAAGGATTCCTACATCCTTACGGACCCTTTGCGAAATCCACTGAAATTGGTTGGAATGGCGGTTTCCAAAGTGGGAACTTTTCTGGATAAGGTGAAGGTATTTACCCTCACCCAGGAATTGAAGAAGAAGAGTTCTGAGGATATTTTTGCTGAGCCTTCTTTACCTACCCATGAATACTTGAAAAAGTATGGGTTTTCGGATGCTATCATTACCAATTTTTTCAGGCCATTCTTTCGGGGTATTTTCTTGGAAAAGGATCTAGAGACGAGTTCTCGAATGTTTGAGTTTGTGTTCAAGATGTTTTCTCAAGGCTATGCCGCGGTTCCCGCAAAAGGAATGGGTCAGATTCCTGAAATGATCAAAGGCCAACTACAAACGACAGAAATTCGACTGAATACGCCCGTGGCAAGTGTAGAAGGAGGAAAGATTTTGCTTTCGGATGGGACGCAACTTGAAGCAGATCGAATCATTGTGGCCGTTCAGCCAGATCTAGTGATGAAGCAATTGGAGGGTCAGTTTGCGCCTGCGCGCAAGGTGATCAATCTGTATTTTGCAGCTCCCAAATCCTTTTTAGGTCGGCCGATGATTGGCTTGCTTACTGGAAAGCGGGTGATCAATAACCTGGTGTTTATGGAAGATGTCTCCAAGGATTACGTACCTGCAGGCAAGTCTCTACTTTCTGTGACTGTATTGGATACGGACTTGACTGACAAGGAGTTAATTAAGGCGGTTCAAAGTGAACTGGAGGAAATTTCTGGTACCAAGGCGGATCTATTCAAACACCTAAAAACCTACTTCATCCCTCATGCTTTGCCTCAGGTGGGTGATTTGAAGTTTAGTATGCCATTCACCGAATGCAAGGTGCTGGACCAAGTGTTCCTAGCAGGAGATTACCTCTTGCATGGGTCCATCAATGCAGCCATGACCTCGGGTAGAACTGCTGCCGAGGCGGTGATCCACTCGTTTAGCGAACGAGAATATTAAAAATAGAAGTTCGGCTTATTTCTTGTCCAAGTTGAAGATGGATCGCAATTCTACTGCGTCCTCAGGCTTCATGCGCTGGGCAAGCACCAATCGCAATTGCCTCCTTCTCAAAGCCCCTTCATAAAACTCAATTTCCTCAGGTGTTTCTGGCACAACGAGAGGGACTTCGATAGGCTTACCATTCTGATCTACTGCCACAAAGGTGAAAAAAGCACGGTGGGTCATGATCTTTTTGCTAGCAGGAATGTCCTCAGCCGTTACTTCAATGAATACCTCCATGGAGGAATTGAAAGCACGTGTGACTTGTGAGCGTAGCGTGACTACGTTCCCCAAATTGATAGGTTGTTTAAAGGAAATGTTATCTGCTGAGGCGGTAACTACGATTCGGTTGCAATGCTTCTGCGCAGCAATGGCGGCTACGATATCCATCCAATGCATCAATCGTCCACCCATGAGGTTGTTGAGCGTATTCGTATCGTTGGGAAGCACCATTTCCGTCATGATGGTCACGGAATCCTTGGCAAACTTTTGATTTGGCATATCGGCTGATTTTGGTCAAAAATAGCACTAAAATTTCGTGAAATGCACTTTTGTCATCTGATTCCAAATTTAATTTGGAATTGATGATTTTTCAGACAGCCTAAACTAAATGGATTCTCAGTGATTCCAGCCTTCTTTTCCAAGCAAAGGCACAAAGGCAAATCCTTCAAATTCTTCGCGCTGGATTTCATTAACCGACTTTTTGGTGATCTTCACCATGGCTTGCTTGCTTCGGTCTCCTACGGGGATGACCAGAATCCCTCCGATTTTCAGTTGCTGGATCAGGGCTTCAGGAACTACAGGTGCCCCAGCGGTCACGATGATTTTATCGTAGGGAGCATGTGCCGGTACGCCTCCAGTGCCATCTCCAAAGAATAATTGGAGTTGGATTCCCAGTCGCTGCAAAAAGCGGTTGGTATGCTCAAAAAGTTTTTTTTGATACTCGATGCTGATCACTTCAGCGCCCAGCAGGTGCAAGATGCAGGCTTGGTATCCCGAGCCGGTTCCGATTTCAAGGATTTTGTCCCCTGGAGCAACTTCCAATAGGGAAGATTGAAAGGCTACCGTATAGGGTTGAGAAATGGTTTGTCCTTCGCCAATAGGAAATGCCTTGTCCTCATAGGCATGGGATATCAAGGCTGTATCGAAAAAAAAGTGGCGGGGTAGCGTGTTGATTGCCTCCAGTACTGCTTCGTTTTGGATCCCCTTTTTGCGAAGTTCGGCTACGAGCGCCTTTCGCTTTCCTTTGTGTAAGTAGGTATCTTCTAACTTGAGCATGAATTTTGGACTTGAGCCCTCGAAGATAATTGATTAATTGCCGTACTTTGAATCCGAAAAGGCAATTTTTGGTATAGATTGTCGGAAGTACCTAATCCTCAGCACATGTTTACTGGAATCATCGAAGCCATTGGAACTCTAAGTCAAATCACCACCGAAGGGTCAAACACGCATTTTACTTTTTCAAGTCTACTAACTACTGAATTGAAGGTAGATCAATCCTTGGCGCACGATGGTGTCTGCCTCACCGTAGTAGAAGTTTCTCCAGAGGGATATCGGGTCACAGCAATCGCGGAAACCTTGCAGAAGACCAATTTATCCACTTGGCAAGTGGGTAAAAAAGTAAACTTGGAGCGCTGCATGTCAGCTAATGGACGCTTTGATGGACACATTGTCCAAGGTCATGTGGATCAGATCGGGACGATTCAGCGAATCTCAGATCAGGATGGTTCTTGGCTAGTAGATGTGAGTTTTGATGCTGCTTTGGGAAATGTGACGGTGGAGAAAGGCTCCATCACCATGAATGGAACCAGCCTAACCTGCTTTAATTCTGCTCCAGGATCCTTTTCAGTGGCTATCATTCCCTACACCTACGAGTTCACCAACTTTCATCAATTGAAAGCAGGAGATATCGTCAACTTGGAGTTTGACATTGTGGGCAAATACATTCAGCGGATTACCAAAGGCTATCTTTGAGTAAAACCCGTTGGCGTACAAACAAAAAATGGCAGCAAGGATCTCTTGCTGCCACTTTTTGTATTAAGGGTACTTATACCTTGATGTAGATTTTATTTTTATCCATTAGGAACCCAATGCTCCAAATCAAAAGCATGTAAGCAATTGCAAATAGGAAGGAGGCATTTTTAGGTTCCAGCCAACTGGTAAATCCTTTTGCGTAGATCACGTCTTTCAGGTTGCTATCGCCCATAGGAATGAAGGAAATAAGAGCGATTACAATCCCAGAGCACACGTACAGGATGAGCGGGTTGCGTCCAAAGGCCTGGAAGAAGTAGGTCCAAGAGGAGATACGATTGACTTCAATCACAAAAACTAGCACCGAAAGCAATACCAAATCCCAGCCTACGGTGAGCAGCACGTACGGGCTTGTCCAAATTTTCTTGTTGATTGGAAATACCACATCCCAAGCATAACTCAAGCCGATGAGCAGAATTCCCATCACGAGAAGCATTCGTACGGCTGGAACGCTATTTCCATTTTTTTGGATAAACCGGCCTGCTAGGTATCCGCCAATCACATTGACGATGGAGGTGAGCGTACTCAAGATGCCTTCTGGGTCAAAAGGGAGTCCTTCTCCCATGTACATGCGCTTTTCGCCAATGATTGCCAAGTCTAGGTGAAGTGCCGCGTTACCTTCCAAACTGTAAGGGTCTCCCGCAGTTCCGAAGTAGTAGAGGATAGGCCAATACAAAAGCAGGGAGGCAATGCTAAAGATCCAGCCTAGTCTGATTCCTCCCCAATACAAGAGGAGTGCAGCTCCCAAATAGGAGAGTGCGATGCGCTGCAATACGCCCAGCAATCGAACTTTGGACAAATCGATGAAAGCAAGTTGCCCGGCTTCATTGGGTTCAAAGAAAGGAAATGCATTGAGCAGCCAACCAATAGCAAAAATGAGGGCCGTGCGGGTAACTACTTTTTTGTAAAAATCTCCAGGCCGCATGTCCTGCATCTTTTTGAGGGCAAAACTCATCGCATTTCCTACCACAAAAAGAAAGGTGGGAAATACCAAGTCGGTAGGGGTAAATCCATGCCAGTCGGCATGAGCGAGTGGAGCATAGAGGGTGCTCCAATCTCCTGGGGTATTCACGATGACCATGAAGGCCAAAGTCATGCCCCTCAAAACGTCTAAAGCCAAATAACGTCCGTTTAAGGTATTGGCCTGTTGATCTATGCGCATGGGTTACGTTTGGGTTGTACTGGGTGGTTAATCTTTCGCTGATTAATTTATTTAAAATTAGATGCTTATAAAAATAACTCCACTTAAAATTATTCAGTCACCACAACTAGAAGCTTTACTATGAACCACTTTTTCTTCCGACGCGTCTTTTTTTGTATCCTTTTTATCGGTTTCCTAGTTCCGAAAGGATGGGCTCAAGTGCATGCTTCCTGGTCTTTGGATGAGAATAAAATCACTGCTCCTCAGCAGCATACTGCAACCCTCACGCTGACCAATCGTGGTGCCGGGACGCTGGATGCAGGCTGGAAGTTGTATTTCAATACCATATTCATTTCCATTCGGAGCCAGTCTTTGGATCCGAAACTTAGTTTGAAGCACCTGCAAGGCGATTTCTTTGTATGGGAAGGGGAGACGCCTTCCTTGAAACCCAACGAATCCTTTTCTTTATCGTACCGAAGTTCTGGTACTTTTTTGAAGAACGCCTATCCTCCAGAAGGCTTGATTTTTTTACATGCAGATGGGAAAGGGGAGGAGATTTCCCAGTACCAAAAAGAAGTCATTACGGAGGCCAATCTAGTAGAACTCGCAACTGGTACTTCCTTTCCCGTAACCTCCTCAGCCCAGCGCTATGTTGAGAACCGGGAACTTTTTCCATTACCCGATCAAAGCATTCCTCCCTACCTGCCTTCTCCCAAAAGTTGGAAGTATACGGGCTCGACTCTTTCCCTAAGCCCTGGAACTATCCAGGTGGAGGGTGCGGCCCCCTTCGTAAAGGCAAAAGAATACCTGGAGACGACGCTGACAAATGGTTTTTCATCCAAAACTAGTGGCAAAGCACCAGCCTTGAAGATTCGATTGGAGCAGGTAGCCTCCCTACCTAAAGAAGGCTATACGCTGAAAACCACAAGTGACCAAGTATTGATTCAGGCCTCAACTACT